>DATMJT010000464.1:0-4893 GCA_035553735.1 Pilimelia sp. | reverse complement strand
GGTTGCGGTCGGGTCCGTCCAGGTGGGCGGTGGGCAGGCCGTTCTCGCGCAGTGCGGCGCGGGCGACGGCCAGGGCGTCGATCGGGTCGGACTTGCCGTAGGTGCGGGCGGCGTCGCGGGCGTGGGCCATGAGCTTTGGCGGCACTCGCACGATGTGTTCGCCGGCGGCGAGTAGGTCGCGTTCGAGGCGGCGGGTCATGTTGCGGCAGTCCTCGATGGCCCAGACTCGCTGCTCGCCGTGGGTGGCGGCCCAGCGCAGCAGCGCCAGATGGTCCTTGCTGGTCGTCTCGCAGGTTCTGGTGGCGAGTTTGCGGCCGTTGCTGTCGATGATGACGGCGGTGTGGGTGCGCTTGTGCGCGTCGATGCCGATGACCACCATGGGAGTTATGTCTCCTTGACCGAGGGGGCGCAGACCGGTCGGTAGGCATGTCCCAGTCGGGCGCTGACACGCTCCTCTCAAGCCATACCGGCCGGTCCTTTACGTCCGGTGGGCCGCAGTATGTACACCAGCCACGAAGGCATCTAACGGCAGAGCGAGCCCACCGGACCGTCTAAGCGTGACACTGGAACTAACGGCCCTGTCGCACATTCGGTGGTGACCCAGCGTGCTGCTATCCGAGGAGGATGCGGTGGCGGAGCAGGGTGAAGCCTGCTCGTCCGTGCATTTGGCGTGCGATTCTTTTGGTCTTGGTGTTGACGCCTTCGGTGGGGCCGTTGCTGTATGGAAGTGTGAGCGCGGCGTTGACGGCGTCGCGGTCGCGGTCCAGTCCTCGGGTGAAGGCGTGCAGATGAGGCAGGTCGACCGCCCCGACCTGGGTGATCCACAGTGTGAGCCGGTCGGCGTGTCCTGCTTGGGGCGTCAGGAGTTGCGCGAAGTCGCCGACAGCGGTGGCCAGAGCGGTCATCTCGGGGCAGGCCGCGGTGAGCCGTGCCAGGAGATCTCGGTGCTCGAGGTTGAGGTTGGCGGGCCGGGTGAGCAGCATCCGGGCGAGCCGGCGCGGGGAGATGTGGCTGCGCTCGGCGTCCGCGCGGCCTTGGTTGATGTACTTGTGCAGCAGGTTCAGGCAGCCGGTGAAGCCGAGGGTCTTGATCTCTTCGAAGAGGTGCGCGACGGGCACGGCGGGGTCCGCGGCCCGGCGTTTGCGTAGGTGCTCGCGGTAGGGGTCGACCAGGCTGGCCCAGTACTTGGGCACGCGCAGCATCCGCTGCGGCCGGTCGGCTCGCGCGTAGCGTTTGACGGTGTTCAGCGCCAACTGCAGGCGGCGGGCGCACTCCAGCAGGCCCACGCCCTGGCCGAGCAGGCTGTGGACCTGCTGCCAGCGTTCCCGGGTCGTCTGCGCGCGGGGCCCCTCATACAAGGGCGCGTCGAGCACGGCGGCCCAGCAGGTGCTGTGCGCTTTCACCTCGCTGAGGGCGGCGTCGCACAGGTTGTGCCACAGGTGCCACCTGTCGGCGACCTGCACCGCCTCGGGCAAGGCGCGGCGGATCGCCTCGGCGTAGGTAGCCGAGCCGTCACGGCACACGACCTGCACGCCCGGACGCTCACGCAGCCACGCCTTCAGCGTGTCGGCGGTGCGGTCGGGCAGCACGTCGATCCGCTGGTGTGTCTCGGCGTCGATCAACACAGTGGCGTAGCGGCGCCGGCGGCGCAGAGCGAAGTCGTCCACGCCCAGCACCCGGGGTGTCGGCCGGGCGGGTAGCGGCAGCCGAAGCAGCGCCCGCAGGGCGGTATGTCGACCGATCGCGATGGCCAGGGCCGATAACAGGCGGGCACCGGCACGCCCCGGCCAGCTCGGTGACTACCGCACCGGTCGCGGCGGCCAGCCGCGGCGTGCGCCGCTGGTAGCGTTCCATCACTGCGGGCAGCTGTTCACGGAAGGTCTGCCGGCAGCCGCGGGTCGGGCAGACCAGCCGACGCACCCGCACCCGGATCACCACCCGGGGGCATCGACCGGCACGTCGGCGACCCGGCGTTGGTGGTAGCCGTGCACCCGCTGCGCCTACGCGCCGCAGCCCGGACACGTCGCCATCCCCTGTGGGGTCCGAGCGTGGACCACGATCTGGTCACCCTCGTCGACCACGGCCTCGATCACCAGCGGAGACAGGCCGGAGAACACCACGTCCAGCAACTCGTTGACATCACCCACGCCGCGTCAACGACGGTCAGTCACGCCCCGTCACCACCGAATGTGCGACAGGGCCGTTAACTTGACACTCCCCGGCTTGACAGACCCCATAGGGACACCCCCCGCCTCGACGCCCCCGCCACCGACGAAGCCACCCTCCGTGCGCTGCACGACTTCTACACCCGCGCCGACACCCTGATCAGCGACGCGATCGCACGAGCGCACGCGCACCACCGTGACGGCCACGCCGACCGGCAAGGGGAACTCGACGCCATCGAACCCAGATCAAGACCAAGACCGCCGCCGTCGACCGCTACCACGCCGTGTTCGAGAACGGCACCATGGACGACCACACCGCCGGCACCCGCCTCCGGGCACTGCGCGACGAGATCGAAACCCTCAAAGCCCGCCGCGACGAGATCACCGACGCCATCGAGGACACGCCCACCGCACCCGCACCAAGCACCCTGGAACGCATCCGCAACCACCTCGGCCGCATCCTGGCCAACGGCACACTCGCAGAACGCAAAGCCGCCATCGAACAACTCATCGCAGAGATCCGCATCACCGAACACGACGAGATCATCCCCGTGTTCAAGATCCCGGACAAACCACCACCACCACCAACACCACCGAACCGACCCCGGTTCGCGCAATGCTTCGGTCGGTGGAGCCGAGGGGACTCGAACCCCTGACCCCCACACTGCCAGTGTGGTGCGCTACCAGCTGCGCCACGGCCCCACGCGCCCGGCTTCCCGGGCACCCGCGCAATAGTACACACCCCGCGACAGGCCCCCGACGGAGGGGACCTCCGGCGCGCCGCCGGCCCGGATCGGACACTCGGCACGGCCGGTCAGTTCAGCGCCACGTCGGGCGGGAAGTGCGCGACCGCGGCCAGGATGCCGCCCTGCCGGCGCAGCACCATCGGCCACAGGTCCTCGGGCCGGGGCACGAAGGCGTCGCCGGGCAGCGCCTCGAAGACGAACCAGGAGCCCTCCCCGATCTCGTCCTCCAGCTGCCCCGCGGACCAGCCGGAGTAGCCCGCGAACACCCGGATGCCGGTGACCGCCTCCCGCATGGCCTCGGGGTCGCCGGACAGGTCCACCGTGCCGATGGCCCCGGAGATCCGGTGGAAGCCGGCCAGCTTGCCGGCCCGGGTACGGCTGCGCGCCAGGCAGATCGCCGAGTCGGGCTGCACCGGCCCGCCCTCGAAGACCACCCCGGGGTCCAGCGCCAACGCGCCCCACGCCCCGAGCACCTCGCCGACCGGAACCTCGGTGGCCCGGTTCAGCACGACCCCGAGGGCGCCGCTGGCCTCGTGGGCCACCAGCAGGACGACGGTGCGGTCGAAGTTCGGATCTTTCAGCGCCGGCGCCGCGACCAGTAGGTGCCCGGTCAACGACTCCATCGAGCGCCCTCCGATCCGCTGCGACTCCCCCTTCATGGCGACCGCTACTCCCGCCCGGAGACGCAGAACTCGTTGCCCTCGGGATCGGCCAGGACCGTCCACGCCAGGCCGGGCACCGCGTGCTCCCCCAGGACCCTGGCGCCGAGCCCCCGCAGACGCTCGACCTCCGCCCGACGGTCCGATGCGGACCAGTCGACGTGGACCCGGTTCTTGCCGGCCCGCGGCTCCGGCACCCGTTGGAGGCCGAGCGACACGCCGTCGCCGGCCACCGGGCCGAGCACGAGGAACTCGCCCCCCGCCTGGTCCCAGGTGATCCGGTAGCCGGCGGCGTCGGACCAGAACCCGGCCAGGCGGACCGGATCCGCGCAGTCGATCGTCACCATGTGGGCAGTCAACGCCATGTCACGCACCATAGCTTGCGGTGGTCGGGCCGGTTAAGGTCTGCTCGTGAGTGATCGCACGGGTAGCGCCGACTTCGGGGTGATCGGCGGTTCCGGCCTGTACGCGTTGCTCGACGGGGCGACTCAGCACACCGTGGAGACGCCCTACGGGCCGCCGTCGGATGTCATCACCGTCGCGCGGCTCGGCGACCGCCGGGTGGCGTTCCTGCCCCGGCACGGCGCCGACCACCGCTATCCGCCGCACCGGATTCCGTACCGGGCGAACCTGTGGGCCCTGCGGGCGCTCGGCGTACGACAGATCCTCGCGCCCTGTGCGGTGGGCGGCCTGCGCCCGGAGCTGGGGCCGGGCACGGTTGTGGTGCCCGACCAGCTCATCGACCGGACGACCGGGCGGGTGCAGACCTACTACGACACCGGGGCCGTGCACGTCAGCCTGGCCGACCCGTACTGCCCAACCGGCCGGGCGACGGTGCTGGCCGCAGCCGGCCGGCGCGGCATGACGGCGGTGGACGGCGGCACGATGGTGGTCGTCGAGGGACCCCGGTTCTCGACCCGGGCGGAGTCGCGTTGGTTCACGGCCCTGGGCGGGGCGGTGGTGAACATGACCGGTCACCCGGAGGCGGCGCTCGCCCGGGAACTGGCGCTGTGCTACACCGCGGTGGCGCTGGTGACGGACCTGGACGCCGGCGTGGCCGGCGGGTCGGCGGTCACCCAGGAGGAGGTGTTCCGGGTCTTCGCGGAGAACACCGCCCGGCTGCGCGAGGTGCTCCTGGACGCCGTGGCTGCGCTGCCGGCGCGGCCGGACTGCCCGTGCGGACGGGCCCTGGACGGCATCACACTGCCGTTCGACCTGCCCTGAGCACCGCCGACGACGACCGCCCAGAGCGCCGCCGGCCGGCGCCTCGATGCCGGACCGGCCGACCCGGTGACCCCGCCCGACCGGCCGACCCGGTGACCC
>DATMJT010000463.1:0-16868 GCA_035553735.1 Pilimelia sp. | reverse complement strand
CGAGGGTGCCACCTCGGACACGGCCGTGGTGACGGCGCTGCTGGCCGCCCGCCCCGACCTGTCGGTCGAGGCCGCGGCCCTGGAGGTGCTGCCGACCCTGCGCGGCGCGTTCAGCTTCGTGTTCATGGACGAGACGACGCTGTACGCGGCCCGGGACCCGCACGGCGTGCGGCCGCTGGTGCTCGGCCGGCTGGAGCGCGGCTGGGTGGTGGCCAGCGAGACCGCCGCGCTGGACATCGTCGGGGCCAGCGTGGTGCGCGAGATCGAGCCCGGCGAGCTGATCGCGATCGACGAGCACGGGCTGCGCTCGGCCCGGTTCGCCGTCCCGGAGCCCAAGGGCTGCCTGTTCGAGTACGTCTACCTGGCCCGGCCGGACACCACGATCTCCGGCCGCAACGTCTACGCCGCCCGGGTGGCGACCGGCCGCCGCCTGGCCGCCGAGCACCCCGCCGACGCCGACCTGGTCATCCCGGTGCCGGAGTCGGGCACCCCGGCGGCCATCGGCTACGCCGAGGCGTCCGGCATCCCGTACGGCGCCGGGCTGACGAAGAACGCCTACGTCGGCCGGACCTTCATCCAGCCGTCGCAGACCATCCGCCAGCTCGGCATCCGGCTCAAGCTGAACCCGCTGCGCGACAACGTGCGCGGCAAGCGGCTGGTGGTGGTCGACGACACGATCGTGCGCGGCAACACCCAGCGGGCGCTCGTGCGGATGCTGCGCGAGGCCGGCGCGCTGGAGGTGCACGTGCGGATCTCCGCCCCGCCGGTGGCCTGGCCGTGCTTCTACGGCATCGACTTCGCCACCCGCGCGGAACTCATCGCCAACGGCCTCGACCGCGAGGGCATCCGCCGGTCGATCGGCGCCGACTCGCTGGGCTATGTCTCGCTGGCCGGTCTGATCGCCGCCACCGAACAGCCGAAGACGCGGCTCTGTGCCGCCTGCTTCGATGGGGAGTACCCGATCGAGTTGCCCGCGGGCAACCTCATCGGTAAGCACGTACTGGAGGGGGTCGGCAGGCGGGTCGCGGAGCACCCCGAGCCCGCCGGCGACGACTCCGGGGCAACTCCGCGCGAGGGCAACGGCGTTCCGCTGGTGGGGAGCCCCGGCGCCGGCGACGCCCTGCACCGTCCATGACACCCTCCGCCCGGGCCGGCGGTCCGGGCGAGCGCCAACCGTCGAGTGGCTCGACAGCTGCCCGTCGCGGGTCGTCCCCGCGCACACGTAAGGGGAGAGACGTGACGAACGTGACCGAACGCGCCAACAGCGCCGACGCCGCCGGCGGGAACGCCGGCCGCCAGCCGTGGACGGCGGGCAACGGCAGGGCGGGTCGCAAGCGCACCGTCACGTACGCCGACGCGGGCGTCTCCATCCACGCCGGGGAGAAGGCCGTGGAGCTGCTCAAGTCGAAGGTGCACCGCACCATGCGCCCCGAGGTGATGGGTGACATCGGCGGGTTCGCCGGCCTGTTCCGGCTGGACGTGACCAAGTACCGCAACCCGATCCTGGCCTCGTCCACGGACGGGGTCGGCACCAAGCTGGTCATCGCCCAGCAGCTGGACATCCACGACACCGTCGGCATCGACCTGGTGGCGATGGTGGTCGACGACCTGGTGGCCTGCGGCGCCGAGCCGCTGTTCCTGCTGGACTACATCGCCTGCGGCGAGGTGGTGCCGGAGAAGGTGGCCGAGATCGGGGCCGGCATCGCCGACGGCTGCCGGTACGCCGGCTGCGCCCTGCTCGGCGGCGAGACGGCCGAGCACCCGGGAGTCCTGCGCCCCGACGAGTACGACCTGTCCGCCACCGGGGTGGGCGTGGTCGAGGAGTCGGCGCTGCTCAGCCGCGACCGCGTCGAGGTGGGCGACGTGGTGATCGCGATGCGCTCCTCAGGCCTGCACTCCAACGGCTACTCGCTGGTGCGGCACGTGCTGCTCGGCGCCGGCCGGATGCGGCTGGACACCGTGGTGGAGGAGTTCGGCCGGCAGCGCACGCTCGGCGAGGAGCTGCTCACCCCGACCAAGATCTATGCGCGGCACTGCCTGGACCTCATCGTCGAGTGCGAGGTGCGGGCGCTGGCCCACGTCACCGGCGGCGGCATCCCCGGCAACCTCGTGCGGATCCTGCCCGAGCACGTCGACGCGGTGGTGAACCGCTCCACCTGGCGCCCGCAGGCCATCTTCGACCTGGTCCAGGCCAAGGGCCGCATCGAGGACCACGAGATGGAGTCCACGTTCAACATGGGCGTGGGCATGTTCGCCATCGTGTCGGCGACCGACGCCGACCGGGCGCTGGCCTTCCTCGCCGGCCGGGGCGTCGAGTCCTGGCAGATCGGCGAGATCATCGAGGGGAACGGGACCGTCCAGATGATCGGGTCGCACACCCGGGGTTGACCCGCGAAACCGGGTCCTATCGGCTGCATACCCCCATAACTGGCTCTTCCGCGCCCGCCGGGCCGGGCCCTAGCCTGAAACCCGCATCGAATCTTGTGGAGGAGGGCTGTGTCGAGGTCGCCGACGTACTCGGGCATGCGCGGGATCGCGGAGATCCCCACGTACGTCGTCATGCAGCCCACGACGCTGTGCAACCTCGACTGCTCCTACTGCTACCTGCCGCTGCGGGCCCGGGAGCGCGCCATGCCGGTGGCGGTGGCGACCGCGGTGGCCGAGCCGGTCAACCGCTGGGCGGCGCGCGGCCGCTTCTCCGTGGTGTGGCACGGGGGCGAGCCGCTGGCCGCCGGCCGGGAGCGGTTGGCGGCGCTGCTGGCGCCGTTCGACGACCGCGTAGAGCACCACGTGCAGACCAACGCGACCCTCATCGACGACGCCTGGTGCGAGTTCTTCGCCGCCCACCGGATCCGGGTGAGCGTGAGCGTGGACGGGCCGGCGGCGCACAACGCCGACCGGGTGACCCGGGGCGGCCGGGCGGCGTACGGGCGGATCCGGCGCGGCGTGGCGGCGCTGCGCCGGCACGGCATCGGGTTCTCCGCGCTGTGCGTGGTGACCCGGCCCCGGCCGGGCCTGGCCGGCGAGCTGTACGACTACTTCCTGGAGCTGGGCTGCGACGTGCTCGCGCTCAACATCGAGGAGCGCGAGGGGGTCAACACCCGGCCGAACCAGCACCCGGGGGCGGACGTGACCGCCTTCTGGGCCGAGCTGGTGGCAGCCTGGCGCCGGGCGCCGCGGCTGCACGTGCGGGAGATCGAGTGGTCGCTGCGGTACGCCGCGGCGGTGCTCGACGGCACCGAGGACGAGGTGCTGCCCCGCCGGCTGGACCCGATTCCGACCGTGGCGTACGACGGCTCGGTGGTGCTGCTGTCGCCGGAGCTGGCCGGCTTCCAGGACCCCCGGTACGGCGACTTCAGCAGCGGAAACGTGCTCACCACGCCGCTGGAGCGGATCCTGGCCGCCGCGGCGGCGACGCCGTGGATCGCCGAGTTCCTCTCCGGGGTCGAGGCGTGTCGGGCGAGCTGTGCGTACTTCGGCTTCTGCGGCGGGGCACACGCCGCCAACCGGTACTTCGAGCACGGGCGGTTCGACGCCACGACCACCGACCACTGCCGCAACAGCAAGATCCGCCTTCTGGAAGGAGTGCTGCAGCATGCCCGAACCTACGAGCCAGCGGTCGCCCGAGGGTGACGAGGATCTGGCCGATCGGGTACACGGCGCGCGGGCGGCGCTGACGGCGCTGCTCGCCGAGGCGGGCATCGCGCGGCAGCGGCGCTCGGAGGCGGCCGACGAGGGCTCCGGCGCGGTGTGCGCCTGGAACCACTTCGAGAACATCCCGACGTTCTACAACTGGAACAACCGCCCGCGCTGACCGCGCCGGGCGGCGGCCGGTGCGCGGCCGCCGCCCGGCGCGGTCAGGACCGGGCTCGGTGACGGTCGCACACACGGACGAGCACGCGGTGGACCGCGTGCTCGGGTGGTGGTGGCCGGAGGTCAGCGGGGCGGCTCAGCGTGGTCGAGGCGACCAGGCACCGGGATCGTCCTCGTCGTCGTCCGCGTCATCGAGGTACTGGTCGTCCGCGTCGTCGACGGACGACTTACCGCTGCCGGTGAGCTCGCGTTGCAGCGCAGCGAGGTCGGTGTTCGGAGTGTGATATTTCAACTCCCTAGCCACCTTCGTCTGCTTGGCCTTGGCTCGGCCGCGCCCCATGGCTCGACCCCCTCGCACAGAATTCGGGGCAGCCCGAAGGCGGACCCCGATGACGTCAGGCATCTCTCGTGGCTCATACGGTACATGGGGATGTCGAGCTTCGACACCTCGGGTTGCCTGGTCGGCGACCCGCGCGAGTCGGGCAATCCAGAAATCCGGCCGGTGCCCGGCCGGGCGGTACCGCCCGGCCGGAGGTCACCGTCACCCGCCGTGACGAGTCACCGCAGGTGGATCGTCCGCAGCCGGCCGACCTCGGCCATCCGACGCTCGGCCAGCCGGTCGGCGGCCACCGCCGGCGGCACGCCCTCGTCCTCGGCCAGCCGCAGGATCTGCCGGGTGGTGTCGAAGATCTTCGTGGCCCGCAGCTTGGCCCGCTCGAAGTTGAAGCCGTCGATCTCGTCGGCCACCTGGATCACACCGCCGGCGTTGACCACGTAGTCGGGCGCGTAGAGCACCCCGCGCTCGGCGAGCAGCTTCTCGATCCCCGGGTGCGCCAGCTGGTTGTTGGCCGCTCCCGCGACGACCCGGGCGCGCAGCGCCGGCACGGTGGCGTCGTCGAGCGCGCCGCCGAGGGCGCAGGGGGCGTACACGTCGATGTCGGAGCGGATGAGCGTGTCGGTGTCGGCCACCAGCGCGACCGCCGGATGGGTCTGCCGGGCCCACTCCAGCGCCCGCTCGCTGACGTCCGCGGCCACCACCTCGGCCCCGTCGTCCAGCAGGTGCGCGACCAGGTACTTGCCGACCTTGCCCAGTCCGGCCACGCCGACCCGCCGGCCGCGCAGGGTCGGCGCGCCCCAGACGTGCTCGGCCGCGGCCCGCATGCCCTGGAAGACCCCCCAGGCGGTGAGGATGGACGAGTCACCGGCGCCGCCGTGCTCGACCGAGCGGCCGGTGACGAACCGGGTCTCGCGGGCCACCACGTCCATGTCGGCCACGTAGGTGCCGACGTCGCATGCGGTGTAGTAGCGGCCGCACAGCGACTGCACGAACCGGCCGTAGGCACGCAGCAGCGCCTCCGTCTTGTCCTGCTCGGGGTCGCCCCAGATGACCGCCTTGCCGCCGCCGAGGTCCAGGCCGGCGAGGGCGTTCTTGTACGCCATGCCGCGGGACAGCTCCAGCACGTCGTGCAGCGCGTCGTCCTCGCTGGCGTACGGATAGAACCGGGTGCCGCCGAGGGCCGGACCCAGTGCGGTCGAGTAGATGCCGATGATCGCGCGGAGGCCGGACTGCTTGTCCTGGCAGAAGACCACCTGTTCGTGGCCGGGTGCCTCGTCGCGGTCGGTGCTGAACACGCCCATCACATGCTCCAAGGTCTGTGGGCCGCGCGCACCCTCGTGGAGCGCGCGGGCACGCGGTGCCGGCGGGGGGTGGTGCCGGGCGGCCGGCGCGGCCGCGCCGCGCCGATCTGGCCCGAGCCTAATGCTCCGGCCAGCCAAGTCGAGCCCCCCGGCGGCGGCGCCCGCGGTCCAGTTCGTGGGAGGATCGCGCCGTGCCGTCCCTCTTCGCTTCGTACCTGCGGGTGTACGAACCGCTGACCGCCTTCGACCGGGAGCGCCAGGCGTTCTGGCGGCGCTACGCCACGGAGGGCCGCGCGGTGGCCCCCGGCGAGGGCCCGGGCCGTCAGCGCACCGCGGTGCTGGAGGCGCTCGGCGCCGGCTGGACCCGGCTGCCGGACCTGCCCGACGAGGCCTACGTCATCCAGGCCGACGACACGCTGCTGGTCTGCCCGTGGAACCTGAAGCTGCGGGTGGCGGAGGCCGCGCTCAGCGCCCGCGACGGGGTGCCGCCGGTGCTGGCCGACGCCTTCGTGCCGCCGGTGCTGGCCGGGCAGGCCAAGGCCGTGGTCGAGGACTGGCGCAGCGGGGCCCGGGTGCTGGAGCGCGGCGTCCCGCGGATGCACGAGCAGATCGCCACGTGGGGGGTGCCCCTGCGCTGGTTCGTGTTCGTCGACCTCAGCGAGCGGGAGCTGTCGCTGCGGCCCGGGCGCCGGGTGCTGCGCTACCGCACCGAGATCTCCAAGGCCCGGCGGCGGGCCCACCGCGGCGTGCAGGTGCTGCGCCGCTCGGTGGGCGACGCCCCGATCACCGAGGCGGTGGAGGAGGGTGCGCGCTGGTTGGAGGAGTTCCATCCGCGCTCGCTGGTGGAGTTGGACTACGGCGGCCTGGTCAACCTGCTCACCGACGAGGAGCTGGCCGACGACGACTCGCCGGGGCTGGCCGCGGCCGGGCTCGCCGGCCTGGCGCGGGGCGAGGCGGAGACGGCGACCGCGGCGTACGAGCGGCTGGTCGGGCGCTGGCGGGCCATCCAACTCCGCGAACGCTGCAATTAACGACAAGCCGGGCGCGTTGGGACATAAATCCGGACAGGAACGCGAATTCAGCTCGTAATCGGGCTCTTACTTTGAGTGATCAAGTGGAATTTTGTCCGGTTTTCAGCGGCACAAAATAGGGCTAAAACGGTCATTCATCCTCCGTCCATCCAGGGACGTTAGGCCGTTCGGCCCATGTCGGACATCGGGGACTAGCCGGACGATGGGAGACGCGATCGGCCGGCGGGACCCCGGCCGTCGTCTTTAGTACCTGTGGAGGAGTGACCGATGGCATCGCGTACGCATGAACCCGAGCCGCTACTTACGCCGGCCGAGGTTGCGTCGATGTTCCG
This sequence comes from Pilimelia sp., assembly GCA_035553735.1. Classification (GTDB taxonomy): domain Bacteria; phylum Actinomycetota; class Actinomycetes; order Mycobacteriales; family Micromonosporaceae; genus DATMJT01. The sequence continues at coordinate 10,054 of DATMJT010000463.1, read as the reverse complement.
AGTCGACCCGAAGACGGTCACCCGGTGGGCGAAGGCCGGCAAGCTCAGCGCCATCCGCACCCTGGGTGGCCACCGTCGATACCGGGAGTCGGAGGTGCGCGCCCTGCTGCAGGGGCAGATCCCCCAGCAGCGCCAGGGCGACTGACCACCGACCGAGGACCTGCTTGCTCAGGGGCGACATTCCGCGGCACCCCCCGCGGAGCGTCGCCCCTGACGCCTTTCCGGTCCGCCGCGCTGCGGTTCGCCGCCCGCGACGCGACGTCCTTTTTCGGCCAGGGTGAGCCGGAGGCCAAAGGAAGGCCGCCGTCGCGCGGAGGCGGGTAACGTCGGTCCATGGTGGTGTCGCCGACCCGCCCGATGCCGAACCTGATCGCCAGCCTCGCCGTACTCGTCGCCGCCGCGCTGCTCGCCTTCGGCCTGCCCGCCCTGGACCGGGCCCTGCCCGCGGAGCGGCCGGTGGAGGCCGACCAGCGGTACGAGGTCGGGGCGGGCGTGAGCGTCCTGCCGCCCGCCGGCGCCCTGCTCGACGTCACCCGCACCCGGCCGCGGGAGGACCGGGGCACCGCGCTGTTCGTGCTCGGCGGAGTGCGGTACGCCATCGTGGTGGAGCCGTTCGACGGCACCCTGCCCGCCGCCGCCGAACGCCTCCGCCAGAAGATCACCGCCGGCCGCGGCTACCAGGTGGCCGGGGTCGAGCGGCCGGCGGTGACCGCCACCGGCCTGGCCGGCATCCGCGGCGGCTACACCGCGCCGCGCCGGGCCGGGCGCTACTCCGTCTTCCTCGTCGACGGCCTGGTCATCGAGGTCACCGTCAGCGGCGCCGACGCCGCGCTGCGCGGCGTGCTGGACCGGATCGACGCCAGCACCCGCTCGCTGGCCGTGCGGAGCCCGCGGTGACCGTACCCGCGCGTCCGCCCGACGCCCCGGAGCCGGTGACCGCACGGTGGCCGGACGCCGCCCGGCCGCTCCGCTCGCGCAGCGCGCGCACCGCCCCGGTCCGGCCGACGCCCGCCGTGCTGGGCTGGGACGGATCGCTGCTGCTGCCCGGGTTCTGGATGGTCAGCCTGCTGCTGGTCGTCGGCGGGGTGCGCATCGCCACGCTGCTGCGCGACGGGTTCGCCGCGTACCCCGTGGCCACCTCGGTGGCGCTCCTGCTGTTCGGGCTCTACGCGGTGCCGTTCTGGCTCTTCGTCGGCGCCCTGGACTTCCTGGAGCGCGAGCCGCCGGTGCTGCTGGCGTGCGCCTTCGCGTGGGGCGCGCTGGTGGCCACCACGGTGTCGATGAGCGGCTCCCCCGCGGGGCACAACCTCCTGGCCAAGCTCGGCTCGCCGGAGCTGGCGGCGAACTGGGGGTCGGCGATCGCCGGCGCGACGGTGGAGGAGATCGCCAAGACGCTCGGCATCGTGGCCATCGCGCTGGTGGCCCGTTCGCAGGTGAACAGCGTGCTCGACGGCGTGGTCTACGGCGCGCTGGTGGGCCTGGGCTTCCAGGTCGTCGAGGGTGTCGTGTACTCGCTCAGCGCGGTGGCCCTGGCGGGCCGGGGCGACGCCGTCGACCCGGTGGTGGCCACGTTCTTCCTCCGCGGCTTCCTGGCCGGGCCGTGGAGCCACACGCTGTTCAGCGCGCTGGCCGGGGCCGGTGTCGGCTACCTCGTGGTACGCACCGACCGGTCGGCCCCCTCCCGGGTCGGCACGGCCGCGCTCGCCCTGGCCGGTGCCTGGCTCTGCCACTTCCTGTGGAACAGCCCGTTGCTCGGCGACGGGCTCGGGTACGGCGGACTGGGCGTCCTGGCCGGGCTGCTGGCCAAGGGCGTGCCGCCACTGCTCATGATCCTCTGGTTGGTTCGGGTGGCCCGGGCCCGGGAGGCCGACTTCTACCTGGGGCAGCTCGCCGCGCTGGGCGACCCCCGGGTGGTGACGGACGCCGAGCTGGCGGTGCTCGGCCGCGCCGGCCTGCGCGCGGAGGCGCGGCGGTACGCGCACGGCCGGTCGGGGCTGCGCGGCGGCCGGGCGGTGCGGCGGCTGCAGCGGGCCCAGGCGCGGCTCGCCGTGGCACTGAGCCGGGTGGTCCCGCCGGGCACCGACCCCCGGCAGCTGCGTGCCGCGGTCCGCAGCGACGCCGACGCCGGTCGGTGGTACCGGGAGGCACTGGCGCAGCGTGCCCGCCTGCTGCGGCTGCGGCACCCGGAGGCGCTCGCCCCGCACCAGCGGCGGACGACCACGCGGCGATGGGCCACCGGTGGGCTGGTGACGGTGGCCGTGTTCGTGGTCTGGTTGGCGATCCGGGCCCTGGGCGGCGCGTAGCGACCCGCGCCGCGGTGGTCCCGTGCCCGCGCCGCGGTGGTCCCGTGTGCGGCGCCCGTGCCCGCGCCGCGCTGCCCGCGCCGCGGTGCATAGGGTGCCGGCATGGGCATGCAGCGCTGTGTGGTGGTCGGTGCCGGCACGATGGGGCTCGGCATCGCGTACGTGGCGGCCAACGCCGGCTACGCCGTCGACCTGGTCGAGCCGGACCCGGCGCGGTCCCGCCAGGCTCAGGAGTCCCTGGACCGGCTGTGGCAGGACGCGGTGCGACGCGGTCGACAGACCGGCGAGGCGGCCGCCGCCGCGCGTACCCGGGTGGTGCTGCGGGCCCGGGTCGCCGAGGTGGCCGGCGGTGCCGAGGTGGCGGTGGAGGCCGTGCCGGAGCGGCTGGAGCTCAAACGCGAGGTGCTGGCCGCCGCGGAGGCCACCGGGCCGGCGCTGCTGGCCTCCAACACCTCCAGCATTCCGATCGGTGCGCTGGCCGAAGCGCTGCGTCACCCGGAGCGCTTCTGCGGTCTGCACTTCTTCAACCCGGTGTGGGCGATGCCGCTGCTGGAGATCGTGGTGGGGCCGCGCACCGCTGCGGCCACCACCGAGGCCGCCCGGGCGGTGGCCGCCCGGCTCGGCAAGGAACCCGTGATCGTCCGGGACGCGCCCGGTTTCGCCACGTCGCGGCTGGGCGTGGCGCTCGGTCTGGAGGCGATCCGGATGGTCGCCGACGGGGTGGCCAGCCCCGCGGACATCGACAAGGCCATGGTGCTGGGCTACCGGCACCCGGTGGGCCCCCTGGAGCTGACCGACCTGGTCGGTCTCGACGTGCGGCTGGACATCGCCCGCACCCTGCGTACGGCGTACGGCGAACGCTTCGCGCCACCGGAACTGCTCGAACGGCTGGTAGCCGCCGGGCAGTGCGGCAGGAAGGCGGGCCTGGGGTTCTACCGCTGGGAGGACGGGCGCCGGGTGGAGCGCCCCGCGGCGGAGTTCCCGCCGGCGGCGTAGCGCCGCCACGGCGACGGGGCCACCGCGACGACGGTGGCCCCGCGCCGGTGGCGCGTCAGTGCTGGGCGTAGGGGTTGGTGTCCGGGTCGGCGTAGACGGCCGTGTCCAGCACGCCGTCGTTGTTGGTGTCCGCCACGACGACGTCCGGCACGTTGTCGCCGTCGGTGTTCGCGGCCGCCAGGTCGACGCGGCCGTCGAAGTTGCGGTCGGCGGCGAGGACGTCGGCCCGGCCGTCGAAGTTCTGGTCGAGCACCACCTGGTCGACCTTGCCGTCCTCGTTGAGGTCGTGCGCCTCGAGGTCCACCAGGCCGTCGGCGTTGCGGTCGGAGACCAGCAGGTCGGCGCGGCCGTCGTCGTCCCGGTCCAGCACCGCGGTCTCCAGCGCGCCGTCGTTGTTGACGTCGATGTAGGCCACGTTGACGTTGCCGTCGCCGTCCGTGTCGTGCTGCACGATGTCGGCGAGGCCGTCGCCGTCCAGGTCGGTCACGGCGCGCACCGAGCCGTCGGTGTACTGCTCGACGATCGTGTGCGACTCGGCGGCGGTCTCGTGCTCGGAACCGAGGCCCTCGTGCTCGGGGGTGGTCTCCTCCGGCAGGGTGGTGTCGTCGTACTCGCTCATTGTGCCTCGGTCCTTTCGCGGTGCTCGTCGGTGTTGTAAGGACCGTATGCGGGGCGGGCCGCCCCGCGGATCCCGAGAACGTGCCAGGCTGAGCCGCCCGTCAGGCGGCCGTCGCCACCCGGCCGGACTCGTCCTGACCTGGTCGGACGACACTACGGCACCGGGTACCGGCCCGCCGCTGCGGCCGGTCCCGCCCGCGCCGCGGGTGCGCTCGGTGCCGTGGGTCCGCCGCTGCGGCCGGTCCGCCGCGCCGGGCCGGGCGCGGTGGTCAGCGGCCCAGCTTCAGGCCGGTGGCGGCCAACTGCTTGATCACACTGGCCGACTCGGCGTAGCCGATCACCAACACCGCGTCCGGTGCGAACTCTTTGACCTCCGCGGCCTGCGGGCCGAACGGGATCGTGGCGTTGGCCTTCTCCGACGGCACGTAGGTCACCACCCGGATCGCCGAACCGGCCATGCCGAGCTTCTCCAGCTCCGCCTTGACGTTTGCCGCCAGACCCTCGCCGTAGGCGTCGCGCCGGGCCGCGATGGCGATCTTCTGGGTGCCGTCCCGCAGAATGACGTCGGCCAGGGCCTTGGCCTGGAGCAGGTCCGACGGCGCCGTGCGGAAGTACAGGCCCTTGTCCGCCGCCTTGCTGAGGTCGGCGGCGGTGTTGCACGGGGAGAACAGGACCAGCCCGGCGGCCACCACCTCGGGCAGGACCACCCGGGTCACACCCGAGGCGCCGGCCCCGATGATGACGTGGACGCCCTCCCGCACGTGCGACGCGACGGTGGCCTTGGCCTTCGCCGGATCGGTGCCGTCGTCACCCTCCACCCAGGTCACCGGCTCGCCGAGCGCCCCACCGGCGGCGTTCGCCTCCTTGATCGCCAGTGCCGCACCGGCGGCCATCGGCGGATTGATGAAGGAGAGGCTCCCGGTGATCGGCAGCAGCCCGCCGATCTTCAACGGCGCACCGCTGTCGCGGCCGTACTGGCGGCGGGGCTTCGGCGCCGCGGCCCTGGTCGTGCTGGCCTCGTCGCCGGCGCCCACGAACTCGGTCTTGCCCTCCTCGATGCGGTCGTTGGCGCCGAAGTGCAGCGTCGCGTACGACGCCGTGGCGGGCTCGCCCGCGTCGGTGAAGCCGCCCCGCCGCAGGGATACCCCGCGGTAGTGCAGGTCCTTGCCGTCGCGGGCCAGGCCCAGGCACGCCGCAACGGTCTCGCAGGTGGTGCCGCCGGTGGTCACGCCGTTGATGTGCTTGGCGATCTCCCGCGGCTCGGTGCTGCCGGCCAGCTCGGTGGCGATGACCGCGATGACGACCGCGTCGTAGGCCTCGGCGGAGTAACCGAAGTCCTGCAGCTTCGGGTCCACGTCGAGCAGCCGGCTGCGGAAGTCCGCCGCCAGCGGGGTGAGTGGGGAGGTGCCCTTCATGCCGGCCAGCAGGCCCGGCTGCTCGGCGAACTCGTCGCCGAACGAGTTGCTCATGTTGCCGTCGCTGCCGTAGAGCCGCACCACCGCCGGGGAGCCGGGTTCGGCGGGCGCGTCCGTGCCGCAGGCGGAGGCCGCCAGGGGCAGCACTGCACAGGCGCCCAGGAGCGCGCGGCGTAGGGTGCGCATCAGGCGGTCCTTCCTCCCCAGATGATTGGCCTGACATTAGCGTGCCGGCATGGTTCGGCGGGACTGTCGCGCAGCCGCTGCAGTCGAGTTTTGTACCGACTCGTGGTGGGGAGTCCAAAGATTTCGACCGATTGGCGGGGTGGCGACGGCGGTGGTGCCACGCGCGGCGGAGGCCGCTTGACCGATCGGCCTACGCTGCCGCACGTGACGGAGGTACCGACCGAGGCCCTCGACGACGCCGCGGCGCTGCTGCGGTCGGCGCTGGCCGGCGACGCTGACGCCGTGGCGGGCGCCTTCGACGCGGTCGTGCACCGCGCCGGCATGGTGGGGGCGTACGACGTGGCCTGGTGCCTCGCGGCGACCATGGTGGGGCCCGGGGTACGGCGCGGTCCGTGCACACTGGACTTTCCGGACATCGACGAGGCGGCATACGACGCACGCTGGGTGGCCAGGTTCGTCAGCGCCTACGCCAACGCGGACGCGTCGACCAGTGCCGCGCTGTTCGGTGCGGCCCTCGAGGACGGGCAATTGCCCGAGTGCCTGCTCATGCTGGCCGGTTCGGCGGCCGCCACCCTGCGGCACCGCGGGACGTGACGGCCCGGCGGTCGGGCCGCCGCGGGTGGGAGGCCGCGCGTGGCGCCGGTGCGACGGCCCTCCTGCCTAGCTAGGGTCGCAGCTCGTGGCCGGGCTGGCCCGGAGTGCGCCGGTTCAGCTTCATCTCCGCCTCGTGCAGGTGTCGGCGGCCGCCGGCCAGCTGTTCCCGGGCCTGCCGCTCCAGCTCCCGGAACGCCGTGTAGTAGCCGTCGTCGTACTCCTCGACGATCTGGTAGGTCCACCGGCCCGGGAGCACGTTGCGACCCAACAGCTCCCGCTCCACCCGGTCGGCCAGCTGGTCGTGCCCGGCCTTTCGCAGCAGCGCGACCACCTGGTCGAGCTTGCCGTCGGCCTCACCGGTGAGCTGGTGCATCGAATAGAGATGCCCCCGGGCCCGCTCGGTGGTCTCCAGCGCCTCGCTGAGCCGGCCCAGGGCCTCGACGGTGGTGTCGTCCAGGCCGGGCGGGCGGCTGTGCGCCGGATCCAGGCGGCCGGGTCGTTGCTGCTGATCGGTCATGTCCGGCGGGGTACCCGGGCTCCGGCGGCTCATGCCTGCGGAGCCGCGTCGGGCGCCCGGCGGCCCACCGCGGGCCTACCGGGAGGGCTCGGGCAGATCGCAGGTGATCTTCGGGTTGGCCCCGAGGTAGTTCAGCGGACCGGCGAGCACGGTGACCGCGATCGTCCCGGCCTCGGCGCAGTTGGTGTCCGACCCGCTGAAGTAGCCGCGCTGCCCAGCCGCGACCGCGCCGATGAGCAGCCACAGGACAATGATCACGCCGCCGATCGATCCAGTTCGCACCGTACGCTCCCGGGGTTGAGGTGGTGCCCGACCGCACCACCGGACGGATGATGCGCATCGATACCCAGTCGCCGGCCGCGCGAATCCGCGGCCACACCGACCTGCCGGGCGCCGCCGCTCGGCGTCCTCGGCGGGGGCCAGGGCCTCGGCCGCGCCCTGATCGCCTATCTGCGCGCCCCGACGTGTGCCGTCTTTCGCGCCTCGAATTGTTCGATCACGTTTTGTCAGACAATTCTTGCGACATTTGATTGGTCAGACACATGGGAATGGTTAACGATCCGGTAACTGCGCACCAGATCCTTTGTCGCGTGTCAAGCGTATGTAATGTGAATTACTCCTGTCGTTTCCGGGTTATTGACCAACGGGTCGGGTAGTTGGAGCGTGCGGCCGCATTAACGGAAGGTGAACACAAGTGATCTAGGAGGTAGCAGAAATGCGTCGTATCTCTCGCGCCATCGCCGGGCTGGCACTCGCCGGCGCCGCCACCTTCGGGGGTCTGTCCGTTGCGGGTCCCGCCTCGGCGCACAGCGGTGGGCCGCTCGTCGACGTCACCGTCGAGGACGTGCTGAACGGCAACGAGGTCTACATCCTGAACGACGTCACCGTGGGGGCCGCTGCCGCGGTGTGCGGCGTGGACGTGGACGTGCTGACGAGCATCCTGAACGACGCCGACCGGGCGGAGTGCAAGGCCCTGACCACCATCGGCAAGAAGGGCTGGGTCAAGAAGTAGCCACCGGTTACCGAGAACGATCTGCCGTACCGCGTGACGCCGGCGGCCCCGAGTGTGGCGGGGCCGCCGGCCCCTTACTGTATGTCCGGTTTCGCGGTGCCGGCGAGCCGGGCGCCGGAGAACACATCGATCGTGGTGCCGACGTCCCCCGCGCGGGGTCCCCTCGGCCTGGTGAGCTGCGGCAACCGCATGGCACCCGAACCGCAACCCCGGCGCGCGACGATCGCGTGGTGGACCGGCTCGTCTGTCGCTGCTGCGGCTACTATTCGATCAAGGTGGTCCGGTCCGGCCGGCGCCAGTGGTACCGGCTCTCCGCAGGCCGGACGGTGCTGGCCGACAACATCCCGAGCCTCGCCCGGCTGGAGGACGCGCTCGGCCGCTTCGCCCCGGTGCTGGCCGACTTCACGGTGGAGGCCTGACTCGGGCGTACGGGGAAAGATGCGAGTCCTTCTCGCGTCCGTCGAACTGACGTACTAACCTGCCAGCGTGCGGGGACGAAATCTTGACCGGCTCGCGTTCGCCGCGGTCACCGGCCTGGCCAGCGCGGCGGCCGTCGGCCGCCGATTCGACCGCGCCACCGCGGTGGCCGAGATCCACGCCAGCCTGCGTACCTACCGAGTCCCCGAGGAGCGGTGGTCCGGCCTGCTCAGCGAGGTGGCGGCGCAGCTCTACGAGTCGGACGAGCACCAGTGGTGGTGGCGCGCGGCCGTCGATGTGCTCGTCCAGGCCGGCGCCCGACCCGAGCGGGTGGTGGAGCTGGCGCGACCGCGAACCGACCATCCGGGCCGCGGGCCCTACCGTGGACCCTGAGCGGGCCGTGCCCGCGGTGCGCGAGGCGGTGGACCACTCCGCGGTACCGGCGCTTCCGTCGAGCGTCGTTGGTCGGGCGGTTTCGTCGGTGAACCGTTCGCAACGGTGACGTCGTCTTCTTCGGCAGACCTTCGTCGGCCGGTCGCCGCACCGAACCGGAGAGGCTGCCCGCGTGGCGCATAGCAAACCTGTCGCGGAATAAACCGATCGGCGTCGCCCCCTGTTGGCGCATGGTGAAATTCCACCGGTACCCGAGGCGTTTATCCGTTCCGGTGCGGCAATCGATATGCGCGGCCAGCAGATGCGGCCTACCGCACGCTGGCTGCGATGACGGCAGTGCGCCGATCGAGGTCTTCCGGCGACCGCCGGCCACTTCTCCCGGACAGCACGACGCCCACCGGCGTTGCCGCTGGTGGGCGGTGCTCTAGCCCGGCGAAGAACTAGGTGGCCAGGGGCGGGGTCGAACCGCCGACCTTCCGATTTTCAGTCGGACGCTCGTACCAACTGAGCTACCTGGCCGGGACGACGGCGCTGTGGCGCGGCGTCGCGCTGGCGCGGTCCTGACGGGACTTGAACCCGCGACCTCCGCCTTGACAGGGCGGCGAGCACTCCGACTGCTCCACAGGACCTTGCTTGTTGCTCACGTACCACTGCTCCGGCCTGGGCCGGTCGTGCCCCCAACGGGATTCGAACCCGTGCTACCGCCTTGAAAGGGCGGCGTCCTGGGCCGCTAGACGATGAGGGCGGCCTGGCCATCATCGCATACGCCCACGAGGTGGCCTGGTTGTGCTCCCATCCGGCCCCGCCGGAGGCTCCGAAAGCATACGCGATGCCCGACGGCGCGGCCAAACCGATCTCCCCGTCGGCGCGCTCCGACCGGTTCAGGGCAGTCTGACCAGCCGGTGCTTGCGCTTCAGAGCCGGGATGAAACGCCTGCACGCGGTCACCGTGGCGGACCGGACGCCGCCGCCGTCGTGCAGCAGGACGATGCCCCCGGCGCGGGTGGAGCCCAGCACCCGGGAGGTGATCTGCGCCGCGGTGGGCTTGTTCCAGTCCTGCGGGTCCACCGTCCAGTCGATCGACAGCATGCCCAGCCGGTGCGCCACCCGTACGGCCGCCGCGGTCCAGTTGCCGCCCGGGTGCCGGAAGTACGGCACCCGGGCCCCGGGCACCGCCCGCCGGATCTCCCGGTTGGTCCGCAGCAGGTTGGCCTGGATCTCGGCCTCGCTCTTGCGGCCGAGCGTGAACTCGTGGTTCCAGCTGTGGTTGCACAGGGTGTGACCCTCGCGGGCGATCTGCCGCACCAGCCCCGGGTGCCGGCGGACCTGGGTGCCGACCACGCAGAAGGTGGCCTTGACCCGGTGGGCGCGCAGCACGGCGAGGATCTCCGGGGTGTGCACCGGGTGCGGTCCGTCGTCGAAGGTCAGCGCCACGGCGGCGGTGCCGGTGGCCCGGCGCACGCCGAGCCGGGCCAGCGCTCCGTTCCGCCCGCCGGCCGCCGGCACGACCACCGGGCGCGGCGTGGGCCGCCGGGTGGGCGGTGCGGAGGTCTTCGTCGGCCGGGGCCCCGGGGTGCGCGGGGCGGCGGTGGACAGCGTCGGGG
>DATMJT010000462.1:0-6024 GCA_035553735.1 Pilimelia sp. | reverse complement strand
CTTCATGTGGGGCGTCTCGGTGGCGCGGCTCCGGCCCGGCAGCCAGGCGGCGGTGAGCCGACCGAGGGGGTCGTAGGCGAGTTCGGTGACCGCCGAGTTGGGGTCGGTGACCTTCGTGGGAAGGTCCCAGGCCGGCTCCTTGACAGTGGTGACCGCGTGGGACAGCGGGTTGGTGACCACGGTGCCGGTCACCAGGCCACCGTTGGCGGTGGTGTAGCTGGTGCTGGTCGTGAAGCCCCGGGCATCGGTGGCGCTGGTGATCCGGCCGTTGGCGTCGTACGCGTTGGTAGCGGTGCGCACGTAGACCGGAGTGGTGCCGCTGAAGGAGTCCAGCTCTTCGGTACGCACGACGTCGCCCTTGGTGGGCGGCGCGCCGAACGACGAGGCGTCCACGTAGGTGTCGTAGAACGTACGGCCGCGGGACAGCACCGTGCCGGGCGCCGGCGTCGCGGGCACCCCCGCGCAGCCACCGGACAGGGTCTCGGTTTGGCTGACCCGGTCGATCATCCAGGCGGCGTCGTTGCGGGCGTACAGCGTGCGGGTGCAGGTCTCGTCTCCGGTGACGGCCTCGTCCCCGAAGTCGTCGGACGTCACCGGCAGCCCGTCGGCGTTGTAGTCGGTGGCCGTCTTCGCGTAGCGGAAGCCGCCGGCGGCCAGCGCCACCCGGGCCCGGGTGCTGGCCGTGTTGACCTTCCACGCCTGCGTGGTGACGCCGTTGCGGGTGCGGGTCGCGGTGGGGCCGCTCTTCCACGGCTCCTGGCGGGTGGAGCTGAGCTCCGCGCCGCCGGCCCCGTTGAAGGTGATCTCCTGGAGCAGGAAGCCGCGCAACGCCTCGTGGTCGACGATGGAGCCGCCCCAGCTGTCGCTCACCGAAACGGACCTGGTGCCGCTCGGCAGGTGGTCGCCGTCCATGCCCCGCAGGTAGCGGTACTCCACGGCGCTCTGCGCGCCGGTGTCCGTGCCCTGCCGCACCCGAACCCGTCCGTAGCCGCGGAAGTCACCCCAGGTCTTGAACTTGTCCTTGGTGATCTCGTCGTCCTGGTAGTGCCAGGCCGGAGCGTCAAGGTAGTCGTAATACGTCGTCGTGTTGAGCTGGTCGGTCACCCGGTCGTCCAGGTCGACCCGGTCGACCACGTACTTGTGGAACCAGTCGAGGGTGGGATCGCCCGCTCCCCCGGGGGAGTAGTACGCGGGCATGCACCGCTTCGTGTTGGTGTGCGGGGTGGGCAGGCTGGCCCGCGTGCAATCGTGCCCCGAGTAGGTGACGTTGATGTCGCCGCCGGACTCGGTGCGCACCGCCTTGATCCGCCACCGGTTCAGCGCGGTGCGGCCGTCGTTCGGCCCGTCGACCCGGTTGGCCAGGGGCTCGGCACCGGGGTCAAAGGTGATCTCGGGGTCGGTGACCGTGCCGTTGACGTGCCCCGCGTGCGTCACACCGCGCAGCCACATCGGGGTGCCCTCCCCGGTGCCGGCGCTGCGGAACTCCTGCCGCAGGGTCCACGACTCCACGTCGCCGTAGCTGGCGGTCCCCGTGCGCTGCTGCGTCGTCACCTTGACCAGGCGCCGGGCCGACCAGAAGGTCGGCGCGCCCTGCTCGGTACACGGGGCAGCCTTGCAGTACTGGTCCCACGGGGTGTCCGGCCACGCCGAGGCGACCGGGTCCGACGTCCACGCCGCCCCGCTCCAGCAGCCGGACAGGCAGCGCTCGGCGGTGTCGTAGACGACCCGCAGCGGGGCGGCCTGCGCGTACTCGGCGCCGCGCCGCATGCCGTACTCGGCCCGCAGCAGGTAGCCGCCGCGGTCGTAGGTCGTGCGCTGGCTCGGGGTGTTGTCCCGGCCGTACGCCCCGGTTTCCCTGCCGTAGAAGTACGCCAGCGAGTTGCCGTGGGGGTCGACGACGTAGTCGAGGTTCCACCGCCACGCCTGGTCGCAGCGGGCGTTGGCGAAGGTGGCGTTATGGCAGGGCTCTCCCGAGTTGTTGCCGTAGACGGGCAGCGTCCAGGTGGAGTTGGTGGCCGGGTTACCACTGGCCCAGCCGGGCAGCCGGTGGTAGCCGAAGAAGTACTGCACGCCGTCCGGCGTGGTGACCTTCCAGTACTCGTTGTCGTTGTCGCCGTTGTCGCGGGCGGTGTCCGTCAACTTCTGGACCCGGGTGCCGTCGTCGCTCTTGAGCCGCCACACGTCGCCGGACCGGATCAGCTCGCCGGCACGCCCGTTCAGCGACAGCGTGGCGTTGTCGGAGAACCAGCACTGATCGCCGGTCTTGTGGCCGGGGTTGTCGTCGGCGCAGGAGGCGTACCGTCGCTCGATGAACCCGGGCCAGGAGTCCCAGCCGTCGCCGAGCCAGCTGCCCTGGTTGTTGGAGCTGCCGGTGCGGCCGTCGACGCTGCCCGAGGAGTACGCGAACGACGCCACCGGTGCGGGACCGCCCAGGGACGGGGGCATCCGCAGCGGCATCGACCAGGAGAAGTCACCGGTCTGCCGGGACACCTCCCAGGTGCCTGCCGCGGTGAGGCTCGTGGCGGTGTAGTCACCGTTGTCCCCGGCGGGCGCCGCCTGCAGCGCCAGCAGCGTGGGGCCGCCACCGGTCACGGTGGGCTCCGCGCTGACCGTGCGCGCCGCCGGCCGGTTCACCGAGGCCAGCCGCATCGCCCGAGTGCAGTCCGGGTCGGCCGGGCGCGACAGCGCACACCCGGGGAGCTGCACCAGCCTCAGCCGGGTGGCCCAGTCGCCGCCGTACGCGGCGGCGAACGCGGCGTAGTCCACCTCCACCGAGACGGACGCGCTGCCCGGCTGCCCGTCGGCCCGGGCCACGCTCACCAGAAGTCCGGTGACCCCGGCCCGGGCGGCGGCCGCCCGGTCGTGCACCGTCACCCGCACCCGACCCGGAACCGCCGGACCGCGCAGCCCCGCGCCATCACGCCGGATGGCAGCCGCACCGACCCGCACCGGCGTCGAGCCGGCCCGGACCCGCGTCGGCGCCCGCCCGGTGCCCCGGTCCGCCAGCGTGACCTCGGCACTGGCCGCCGCCGGCCAGGCGACCGGCAGCGGTCCGCGCCCGCCGGATGCGGCGGGCGCGCCGGTCGCCTGGGGCCGGGCGTCCACGACCGGGACGCCCGCGACGTCCCTGGGCGCGGGCGGTCGCCAGGACGTCGGCGCGGCCGACAGCGCCTGCTGACCGAGGAGCGTCACGGTCATCACGACGGCCAGGGGGAACGCCAGCCACGCGCTGCGCCGGCCGAGCCGCCGCAGCACCCGGGACCGTCCCCGCGTCATCGTCACCGGGTGCGTCACTTCGCCACTCCCCCACGGTTGTTGGATCGAATCGCCTTGCTCAGGGCGCGGTGGACCCACGCGGCGGACATGTTCACGCGATGGCCTGCTGGCAGATCTCGGCCGGCGAGAGCACCCGTTGGTGGGCGTACACCTGGTCGATGCCGCCACGCCAGTGGTGCGCCGGGGCGCCGGCTTCCAGCGCCCGGCCGATCGCGAAGGCCCGGCTCGCCGACCAGGAGCCGGTGAACGGCGTGGAGACCATCTCGCCGGAGCAGTACTGCTCGTTGCCCATGACGTGCACCTGGATCTCGCCGGTGGTCGCGTCGTACACCCCGGCCAGGTGCACCCACTGGCCCACGCTCGGCCGCACGGAGTCGCCCACCGCACCGGTGGCGCACGCGTACACCGGTTGGGTTCCGGCCGCGTCGCTCGTGCGCATCCCGAAGCACCAGCCGCCGGCGCCGTTGTTGGCCTGCGCCCGGTAGCGCAGCACGAACCGGCTGACATTCACCCCGTCCTGGCCGAGGACGGTCTGGCTCCCGTCCGCGGAGAGGTCGGCGGCGCGGACCCAGGCCATGACCGTGAAGCTCTTGGTGGTGTCGAGCACCGGCCCGGCCGTGGTGATCTGCCCGCCGGTCCCGCTGAAGGTCGCGGCGTTGCCCAGGTAGCCGGGCCCGAACCCGACCGATCCGGACAGGGTGCCGGGCTGGGCCGTCACCGTCGCGCCGATCGGCGCGCACACCGGGTCGTTGGGGTCGGAGTTGCCGCTGTCCGCGGCCGTCGATCCCGCCGCCTCGTCCAGACGCCAGTTCCAGCAGCGGTTCGGCAGCGGCGACACCCAGAACTGGTGGTCGGTGTCGGCGCTGGTGTTGCCGGCCTTGTCCCGGGCCTTGGCGGTGAACGTGTGCACCATGTCCTTCGGCGGCGTGTACGACACCGACGACGCCGCGGTGGTCGTGTTGGCGCCGCCGTCGACCCACCACGTGTAGTTGTAGACGTCGGCGGACCCGGTCAGCGTGAAGGTGCCGGCGGTGCCCACCGACGCACCCCACTGCTTGAGCGGGTACTGCGCCGAGGAGATCGAGGGGGCTGCCGGAGCGGTCGTGTCCACGGTCACGGTCTGGAAGGCGGTCCAGGCGCTGGCGAGGTTGTTCTCGTCCCTGGTGTAGGCGCGCCAGTAGTACGTGCCGCCGGAGGCCAGCTTGGCTGCCGGCACCTGCCAGGCGGCGGGCACCGCGGCGGCACCGCTGGCCGTGCCGACCACGGGGGTCGTGGTGCTGGCGATCAGGGTGCCGGTGGCCGAGGCGGTGGCGCGCACCTCGAAGTAGGTCCGCAGCTGCCCTCCGTACGGGTCGGAGGCGTTGACCCGCAGCGTCGGCTGCACCGTCCGCACGAAGGCCGGTGACACGCAGGCGGCATAGCAGTCGGTGGTCTGCGACAGTGGCTGCGCCACCGGCGTGTTGGGGGCTTTGTCGTAGGTGGCGACGAGGTACGTCTTCTCGTCGTGCAGCCGCTTCCAGCGGTCCTGGGTGGACTCGTCACTGTTGGTTCCCGAGGCGTCACAGGCGCACAGGCCGAGCGTGTAGAGGGTCCAGTTGCCGGTCGCCGCCGCCTGCAGGTCGGTCTTGACGGCGGCGGCGTCGAACACCACGGCGGCGTCCGGCTCGATGGTTGGCGGGCTCCCGCAGCCACTGGCCTCGTTGGCGTGCCCGGACCAGGAGTCGAGGTACTTGCCGGCGCCGTCGCCCATGGGCTGCGCCGACCAGGATTGCCGGGCGCCGCTGGCCACGCTTATGTTGCCACCCGGCCGCCACAGATACAGCGGCGTCGAGCTGCACGACCAGGAGTGGTCAAGAACCGAGGTCACCTCGGCGGCGAGGATCGTGGTGCCGCGGACGGCCGACACGTCGAATTCGACGAACGATCGGTAGAGGTAGCCGTTGGACGGATCCCTGCCGACCCAAAGGTTGTCCACGGTCCAGGTGTGGTTCTGGTTGTTGGCATACGCCCACTTCGACCGCAGCTTGTTCAGGGGCGGGTCGATGAAGACCGGGAACGTGGTGCCGGGGTCCGTGAGCATTGCCGCCTGGGGCACGAGGGTCACCGCGCCGTCGGCGAGTATGGCGTCGACCCGGGCCGTACGCGCACCTACTCCCGGCCGCGCCGCAGACGAGAGGACCCCATCGGCGGCCAGGCGTGCCCGGTCCGATGGCTGTGCCTGTCCGGGGCGGAACTCACCACCGGCGGCGGGATCGAAGGTGGAGTCCCACATGAAGGGGCGGCCGGTGCCGGCCAGGACCGCTCCGGAGCGGTCGATGAGTTCGTGCCGGCCGTCGTCGGCCGACCGCAGCCGAAGGCTGCCACCTGTGGTGAGCCGGATGCTGCGCAGAGCCGGCTCGTGCGCGGCAGCGCGCGTCTTGACCACCACCGCGTACGAGTAGCCCTCGGCGGTCGCCGTTGCGGTCAGGTCGACGCCCGGCAGCACCTCCGGGTAGGTGGCCGTGTCCCCGGCCACGGTGGGCTCGGGGAGCGCCGCCGGCCAGGAGAGCGTGAACGTGTCCGTCCCGTCCCGCCAGGTGACCAGCGGACCCCGTCCGCCTGCGGAGAAGGTCACGTCGGCGGTCGATGACACCGCCCGCAGTCCCGCGGCGCCGGCCCGCAGGGTGGTGTCGATGTCCGCCCAGTCACCGGCTGCCGTCCTCGCCCGCTGGGGCGTCAGGGCCGAGACCACCGTGGACGTGCCATCCG
>DATMJT010000461.1:0-18101 GCA_035553735.1 Pilimelia sp. | reverse complement strand
GCGCGCCGCGGCGCGCCGCGGCGCGCCCGGCACCGGGCGGGGAGCGTCAGAGCCGCTCGACGGCCGGGTGCCGGCAGCGGTTGCGGGTGTCGAAGACGTAGCGGCCCTGCGCGGCCACCAGGTCGTAGTCGAAGGCGTCGTGGTCGGTCAGCACGACCACCACGTCCGCGGCGGCCACCTCGTCGGCGGTCAGCTCGACCAGCCGGACGCCGCCGGGCACCCCGGCGCCGTCGGCCAGCGGCTCCACGGCGCGCACCTGCGCGCCCAGCCGCACGAGCGCCTCCGCCACCGCGACGGCCGGGGACTCCCGCAGGTCGCCCACGTTCTTCTTGTACGCCAGGCCGAGCAGCAGCACGCGGCTGCCGTTGACCGCCAGGCGTCGCGCGTTGAGCCCGGTGGTGAGCCGCTGCACCACGTAGCGGGGCATGTCCCGGTTCACGTCGTTGGCCAGCTCGATGAACCGGCACTGGTGGCCCAGGGCCCGCTTGACCTGCCAGGACAGGTAGGACGGATCGATCGGGAGGCAGTGCCCGCCGACGCCGGGCCCCGGGGTGAAGCGCAGGAAGCCGAACGGCTTGGTCGCCGCGGCGTCGATCGCCTCCCACACGTCGATGCCCAGCTCGTTGGCGAACATGGCCAGCTCGTTGACCAGGGCGATGTTGACGTGCCGGAAGGTGTTCTCCAGCAGCTTGGTCAGCTCGGCGGTGCGCACCGCCGACACGGGCACGGTGTGCTCGACCAGGCGGGCGTAGAAGGCCCGGACTCGCGCCAGCGAGGCGGCGTCCACGCCGGACACCACCTTCGGGGTGTTGCCCAGCCCCCACCGCTCGCTGCCCGGGTCGATGCGCTCCGGGCTGTACCCGAGGAAGAAGTCCTCCGGCGCCCGCAGCCCGCTGCCCTGCTCCAGCAGCGGCCGCAGGAACTCCTCTGTCGTGCCGGGGTAGGTGGTGGACTCCAGGACGACGGTGCAGCCCCGGCGCACGTGACCCGCCAGTGCCCGGCCGGAGTCCTCGATGTAGGACAGGTCCGGCGCCCCGTCCCGCAGCGGCGTGGGCACGGTGATCAGCGCGACGTCGAAGCCGGCCGCGTCGGCGTAGTCGTCGGTAGGCCGGTAGCGGCCGGAGTCCAGCGCGTCGCGCAGCGCCGCGGGCGGCACGTCCTCGACGTAGGACTCCCCGACGCCCAGCGACTTGACCCGGCGGCCGTCGGCGTCGAGCCCGACGACGTCGAAGCCCGCCTCGACGGCGCGCATGGCCAGCGGCAGCCCCACGTACCCCTGCCCAACGATGACGACCCGCTCCGCGGTCCCGTGTGCCATGCGACCAGGCTAATATCGCATAACCGGATAAAAGAGGTTTCTCATGATTAAGCGGTTGCCCTGGGTGCGCCGCGTCGGCGCAGGCCTGCTCGCCCTGCTGGGCGTCGTGGCGCTGGCCGGCGCCTGGGTCGGCGTGCGGGGCCTCAACGCCCGCGACCATCTCCGGCAGGCCGCGGTGCTGATGGACCAGCTGCGCTGGGAGATGGCCGGCGGGGACACCAGGGCCGCGGCGGCGACGCTGGCCAGCCTCCAGCGGCAGACCGCCCGGGCCCGGGCGCAGAGCGACGACCCCGGCTGGCGGCTCGGCCGCGGCACGCCGGTCGTCGGCGACGACCTGGCCGCGGTGAGCACGGTCGCCGCCGCGCTGGACGACCTGGCCCGCGAGGGACTGCCGCCGCTGGTGGAGACCGCGGGCTCGGTGGACCTCGGCGCGCTCACCCCGCGCGCCGGCCGGGTGGACCTGGCCCCGCTGCGCGCCGCCGCCCCGCGGCTGGCGGCCGCCGACGACGCCGTCCGGCGGGCCCGCGACCGGGTCGCCGGCATTGACCCCGACGGCCTGGCCGACCGGCTGCGCGCGCCGCTGCGCCAGTTGCGTGACAGCCTCGACCGGGCGGCCACCCAGGTCGCCACCGCCGCGCGCACCGCGCAGCTGCTGCCCGGCATGCTGGGCGCTGACGGCCCGCGCAGCTATCTGGTGGTGTTCCAGAACCTGGCCGAGGTACGGGCCACCGGCGGGCTGCCGGGCGCCTTCGTGACGCTGCGGGCCGACCGCGGCGCGATCCGCATCGTTGACCAGAGCACCGCCAGCGCGCTGGGCCGCTTCGCCCGCCCGGTCCTGCCGCTGGACCCGGCCCGGCGGGCGCTCTACACCGACCGGCTCGGCACGTACCCGGCCGACGTGAACTTCGCCCCGCACTTCCCGACCGCGGCCCAGCTCCTCCGCGAGATGTACCGGCGGCGTTCGGGTCGCACCGTGGACGGCGTACTGGCCACCGACCCCGTCGCCATGGCCGGGCTGCTGCGGGTGCTGGGGCCCGTGCCGGTGCCCGGTGGCCCCACCCTCACGGCCGACAACGCCGTGCGGGTGCTGCTGTCCGAGACGTACGCCCACAGCGCCTCGTCCACGGCCCAGGACCGGTACTTCGCCGCCGCGGCCCGGGCGGCGTTCCAGGCGCTGACCACCCGGCGGACCGACCCGGTGGCCCTGGCGGCGGAGCTGGCCCGCGCCGCGGGCGAGCGGCGACTGCTGCTGTGGAGCGCGGACCCGGCGCAGCAGCGGCTGATCGCCGGCACGGTGCTGGAGGGCGTGCTGCCGACCAGCGACGGCCGGCGACCCACCGTGGGCGTGTTCCTCAACGACGGCAGCGGGGCGAAGCTGGGCTACTACCTGCGCGCGGCCGCCGAGCTGTCGCTCGGCGCCTGCCGCCCGGACGGGCGCCGGGAGCTGCTGCTGCGGTTCAGCCTCGGCTCCACGGCACCGGCCTCGGGCCTGTCGGAGTACGTGCTCGGCGCCGGGCTGGCCGGCGATCCGTACACGGTGCGGACCAATGTGGCGCTCTACACCTCCCCCGGGGGCGCGATCTCGCGCGTGCTGCTCGACGGGGCGCGCGCCCGGCTGGGCACCGGGCTGGAGGGACGCCGGGCCGTCGGGCTCGTCACTGTGGACCTGCGGCCCGGACAGACCCGGGTGCTGGAGGCCACGCTGCTCACCGGCGTTCCGGCCGGCGGGTGGGGCACCGGCCCGGTGACGCCGCGGCTGTGGACGACCCCGGGGGTGACCCCGTGGCGCCTGTCTGTCCGATCGGCTGACGGCTGCGACGCAAGCAAGTAGATTTGCCCCTAAGCTGGAAAAAATCTGAAAACCTGGCAATCCTGCCAAACTGTGTAACACCGCGCATACGCCTGAGGGGGAGCCGTGCGCCCGTTCCGATTCATCGTCCCGCTGTTGGCCGCGGCCGCGGCCACGCTGATGGCGCCCGCCGCGGCGAGCGCCGAGCCCTACCCCGCCCCGCCGCCGGCCGCGACCGTCTCGGTGAGCACGACCGCCGTCGGCGGTTCGGTCGTCTTCACCGCGACGGGCTTCATCGTCGGCGAGGACGTCGACATCGACGTCACGTACGAGGCCACCGACTCCGGCGCCGCCTACACCGGGCGCGGCGCGGTGGTGCTCGCCCGCGCGGCCGCAGCGCACGACGTGCTGGCCCTGCCGGTGCCGCGCGCCGTGGTCAAGACCGTCCAGGCCGACGACTCCGGCACGGTCAGCACGGCCCTGTCGCTGACCAGGGTCGGCACGGCGGTGATCACCGCCACCGGCCAGCAGTCCGGGGTCTCGGTGTCGGCCACCGTCAAGGTGCTCGCCAGCGGCGCCGGAGACACGCTGCCGGGCGGCGACTCGCTGCCGACCACGGGCCCCGCCACCGCGGCCACCTGGATGAAGGTCCTCGGCGGCCTGGTCGTGGTGCTGCTCGGCGCCGTGCTGGTGTGGTGGGCGCTGGTGTGGCGCCGCCGCTCCACCGGCACACCGGCCGAGGGCTGAGCCCGACCGGGCGACACGGTGACGGCGGCGGGGGCCGACAGCCCCCGCCGCCGTTCGCGTGCGGGCGTGTGGGCGTGGCGTGCCGCCGTGCCGCCGTGCCGCCGGCGGTCGTGTCGCCGGATGGGGCGCGATCAGTAGACGAGCGCGCGGGCGTCGTCGGCGAGCGCCTCCTCCACGAACAGTGCCGCCCCGGCGATCCGTACCCCCGGCAGCACGTCGGCCGCGCCGATGCCGCGGCGCGCGGCGCACTGGGTGCAGACGGTCACGGTGCCGCCGGCGAGCACGGCCGCCAGCAGGTCCGGCAGCGGCGCGGAGTGCGGCAGGTCGAACTCGGCCGCGCGGCCGGGCAGCGCGAACCACGTCGACTCGCCGGTCAGCCAGAGCGACACCCGGACACCGGCGGCTGCCGCGGTCGCCGCGACGGTGAACGCCTGCGCGCACCGCTCCGGCGCGTCCGCACCCGCGGTGGCCTTGACGACGAGGGCAGCAGCCATGAGCCGAGCATAGGATGGCCTGGTCATGGTGACCGAGGTCGGGTTCGTCAGCCTGCTGGTGGCGGGGTTCGGCGCGCTGGGCGGCGCGCTGGTCTACCTCGCCGTGCGCATCTCGCGGGGCCGCTGGTGAGTCGTTCCCGCACCGGCGGGCGCGCCGGTGTCGCCCGGCCGGGTGGGCCGCGCCGATCGTACAGTGGCGCGGTGACCGAGAATCCGATGCAGCCGCCGTGGCTGAACGCCCCGCCCGTCGAGCCGTACCCGTTCGAGGAGACGTACGACCTGCGTACGGGGCCGGACCTGCATCCGGCGCTGCTCGGCCTGCTGCCCTACATCGGGCTCTGGCGGGGCCGCGGCCGCGGCGGCTACCCCACCGTCGAGGACTTCGACTACGGCCAGGAGATCCGGATCAGCCACGACGGGCGGCCGTTCCTGGCGTACGAGTCACGGTCCTGGCTGCTCGACGAGCACAGCCGCCCGGTGCGCCCGCTGGGCCGGGAGTACGGCTGGTGGCGGCCGGTGCTGGCCGACGGCAAGCCCTCGGACGAGATCGAGGTGCTGCTCATGTCGCCGACCGGGATCATGGAGCTGTACCTCGGCCGGCTCGACGGCGTCCGCCTGGAGATCGCCACCGACATGGTGCTGCGGACCTCCACCGCCAAGGAGGTCACGGCCGCCCACCGGCTGTTCGGCATCGTGGAGGGTGCGCTGCTCTACGCCCACGAGATGGCGGCGGTGGGTCACGGGCTCTCCCCGCACCTGTCCGCCCGCCTGCTGCGGGTGGGCGGCTGACTGGCGCGGGGCGGGGCGGTGCGCGGCGGGCGATCGCAACTGTGATGATCGTGACGTCAATCTGACAGTTACCCGCTGGTAGGGGAGAGATTCCACTCTTTTATCCATGGGATCCGGCGCCGCGGCCGGGTATTCGCCGTTTCCGGCGCTGCACCACAGGTTGACGTTCGCGGGGCACAGGCGTTGGGTGGTGGCACAGGACGCGGGTGGGGCCGCTATGCCTGCCGGCGTGGGCCGTTGTCGCCGCGCGGTCGAGCCGCCACCCGGGTGGGACCCTGGGAGGATCGCGTTGGTCAACGACCTGCCGTTGCTGGTGTGCGTGTCCGCCGATGTGGACGTGCGGGAGCGCGTGGTCCGCGGGCTCAAGGACTGCGGCGCCGTGCTGATCTGCGCGAACCTGGACGAGCTGCGGGCCATGCTGTTTCCGCACCTGCGCCGGCCCGAGCCACCGCCGGCGCGGCCGGTCGAGCGCGGCGCCGAGGTGGCCGACCGCGTGGTGAGCATCGGTGACCTGGTGGTCGACCTGACCGGGCACCTGGTGACCTGGCGCGGCGAGCCGCTGCCGCTCACCCGGCTGGAACGGGCCCTGCTCGCCCGGCTGGCCACCCCGCCGATGGCGGTGTGGACGTACCAGCGGCTGTTCGACGCGGTCTGGGGCAAGGCGTACCTCGGCGACACGTCGATCCTGCACTCGGCCGTGAAGCGGCTGCGCGGCAAGCTGCGCACGGTCGGCGGCGGCCTGGGCGTGGAGACCGTGCGCGGGGTGGGCTACCGCCTGCGCACCGACTGAGCCGTCCGGCCGGGGGGGCGCCCGGCCCGCGGGGAAGGCATCCGGCGCCGGTGAAGGCGCCCGGGACCCCGCCCGGCCGCACGGGTGGGCGCCGGTCAGCCGGGGAAGCCCAGCAGGTCGCGGATCCGGTCGGTGTGCGCCGACGCGGGCAGCGGCACCCCGTCCAGGGTCCGCACCGCCGCGACGCCGCGCACCGACGAGACCAGCCAGGCGCCGTCCGCGGCGGCCAGCTCGTCCGGCCGGACCATGCGCTCCTCGGCGCGCAGGCCCAGCTGCCCGGCGTGGTCCAGCAGCCAGCGCCCGGTGCAGCCGGGCAGGATGCCGGTGCGCTCCGCCGGCACGGTGCACAGCGCGTCCCCGGCCGCCCAGACCAGCGTGGCGGTCGGGGCCTCCAGTGCCCAGCCGTCGGTGGACACCCACAGTGCGTCGTCCGCGCCGCGGCCGGCGGCCCAGCGCAGGGTGGCCATGTTCACGGCGTACGACAGCGACTTGACGCCGCCGAGCAGCCACGGGGCGCCGGCGCGCGCGTCGGCCGGGTACCCCAGCGCCGCGGTGACCACCGCCACGCCGGCCCGGCGGGCCCGCAGGGCCGCGGCGCCCACCGGGGCCAGGGTGGCGTAGACCGTCACCGGCCCGCCGTCCTCGACGCCCCGGGTGCAGACCAGCCGCAGCGCGCCCTCCTGCCCCGCCGGCCACTCCGCGCACGCCTGCGTGGCCAGCTCGACCAGCCGCGCGACCGGCGGCAGCGCCAGCTCCAGCCGGGCCGCCGAGCGGCCCATCCGGGCCAGGTGGGCGTCGAGCAGCCACGGCCGCCCGTCGCGCACGTGCATCGTCTCGAAGACGCCGTCGCCGCGCAGCGCGCCCAGGTCGTCGGCGCGCAGCACGAGGGAATCGGCCGGGACCACGCCCTGGCCCAGCACCGCCACCACCCGGTCCGCCACGAGACGGCAGCCTATCTCGCCGGGCGACTATCATCGGACGGGTGTCGACCGGAACGTCCCTGGCCGAGGTGCTGCGCGCCCGAGGGCTGCGGTTGACCGCGCAGCGCCAGCTGATCCTGGAGGCGGTGCACCGGCTGGGCCACGCCACCCCGGAGCGGGTCCACGCCGAGGTGCGCGAGGTCGCCGCCGGCGTCAACATCTCCACGGTCTACCGGACCCTGGAGCTGCTGGAGGAGCTCGGGCTGGTCACCCACACCCACCTGTCGCACGGCTCCCCGACCTACCACCCCAGCGGGGAGGACGAGCACGTGCACCTGGTCTGCCGCTCGTGCGGCGAGGTGGCCGAGTTCGACCCGGGGCTGCTCGCGCCGCTGGCGGAGGAGCTGCGGTCCCGGCGCGGCTTCGCGGTGGACATCGGGCACGTGGCGCTGTTCGGGCTGTGCGCGGCGTGCGGGGCCAGGTCGTGATCGCCGCACCGGGCGCCGTCGCGGTCGAGGCGCTGGACCCGGCCTCGCCCGACGTCGGGGTGGCCGCCCACTACGGCGACCCGCTGCGCGAGCAGCGGACCCTGGCCACCGCCGCCGGCCTGGTCGACCGGTCGCACCGGGGGGTGCTCGCGGTGCGCGGCGAGGCCCGCGCCGGCTGGCTGCACAGCCTCACCACCCAGCACCTCACCGGGCTGGCCGGTGGGCAGGGCACCGAGCTGCTGGTGCTCTCCCCGCACGGGCACCTGGAGCAGCACGCCCTGGTGGCCGAGGACGGCGAGACCACCTGGCTGGACACCGAGCCGGGCCGGGCCGGGGAGCTGGCGGCCTTCCTGGACCGGATGCGCTTCTTCACCCCGGTCACCGTGACCGACGAGACCGCCGGCTGGGCGCTGCTGTCGGTGGTCGGCCCGCGCCCGGAGCCGGCGCTGGCCGCCCTGGGGCTGGGCGAGCTGGCCGCGCCGTGGATGGCGGAGGTGCCCGGCCCGAAGTTTCCCGCCGGCACCGTGCCGCCGGGCCCCACCAGCCGGTACGCGGTGCGTCCGCTGGCGCCGGCCGGCGCCGGCCCGTCGGGCTGGGCCCGCCGGGGCCGGCTGGGGGTGGACCTGCTGGTGCCGCGCGCCGCGGTCGAGGAGGTGGCGGGGCGCCTGGCCGCGGCCGGCGTGCCGCCGTGCGGCCTGTGGGCGTACGAGGCGGTGCGGGTCGCCGCCCGGCAGCCGCGCCTGGGCTTCGAGACCGACCACCGCACGCTGCCGGCGGAGGTCGGGCTGCTGGCCCCCGCGGTGCACCTGGAGAAGGGCTGCTACCGCGGGCAGGAGACCATCGCCCGGGTGCACCACCTCGGGCGCCCGCCCCGCCGGCTGGCGCTGCTGCACCTGGACGGCATCGCCGCCGAGCGGCCGCCCGCCCCGCACACCAAGGTGTCCACGATGGATGGTCGGGTGGTGGGCTTCGTCGGTACCGGCGCGCACCACCACGAGCTGGGCATGGTAGCCCTGGCGCTGGTGCGGCGCAATGTCACTGTGGACACCTCGCTGCGGGTCGGCGAGAGCGCCGCCGCGCTCGACCCGACCGACTAGCGTCGGAGGGTGCACGCAGGTCGCCGCTGGCGGCCCACCGACCTGAGTCAAGGGGGGCTCATGCATCGGAAAGCGTTCC
Source organism: Pilimelia sp. (assembly GCA_035553735.1). Classification (GTDB taxonomy): domain Bacteria; phylum Actinomycetota; class Actinomycetes; order Mycobacteriales; family Micromonosporaceae; genus DATMJT01. Next base: position 9,590 of record DATMJT010000461.1, on the reverse strand, counting down.
TCGGCGGCGTGGCCGCAGTCCTCGCTCTCGTCCTGGTCGCCCCACCGGCGGCCGCCGCGCCCCGGGCCGGCGCGGCACCGGACGGCGCCGGTCCGGCCGCGCCGTCCCCGGCCGGCGCCGCGCGGCACGACCGGGGCCGGCTGCTCCAGTCGCTCCTCGAGGCCGAGCACGCCGCCGGCATGCCGGGCGTGTTCGCGCAGGTGCGCGACGGCCGGCGGGTCTGGCGCCCGGCCGCGGGCGTCGCCGACATCCGTACCGGGCGGCCGGTGCGGTCGCACTTCCAGCACCGGGTGGGCAGCATCACCAAGACGTTCGTGGCCACCACCGTGCTGCAGCTCGTCGGCGAGCGACGGCTGCGGCTGGACGCCCCGATCGGCCGCTACCTGCCCGACGTGGTGCGCGACGCGCGCGGGCGGACGGTGACGGTGCGGATGCTGCTCAACCACACCAGCGGCATCGGCAACTACACCGAGGAGATCCTGGACACCCTGGAGGAGGTGGAGGCCACCCGGACCCGCACCTACCGGGCGCGGGAGCTGGCCGCCATCGGCCTGTCGATGTCGCCCACCAACGCCCCGGGCGCCGCGTTCGCGTACTCCAACACCAACTACATCCTGCTCGGCCTGCTGGTGGAGCGGGTCACCGGGCGCTCGGTGGCAACCGAGGTGAGCCGGCGGATCCTGCGCCCGCTGGGCCTGCGGCACACCTACTTCCCGGGTACCGAGCGGCGGATCCGCGGCCCGCACGCCCGGGCGTACGTGCCCTGGCCCGAGGACGGGCAGCTGCGCGACTTCAGCGTCTCCAACATGACGTGGGCGGGAGCGGCCGGCGCGCTGGTCTCCACCCCGGCGGACCTCAACCGGTTCTTCCGGGCGCTGCTGCAGGGCCGGCTGCTGCGCCCGGCGCAGCAGGCGGCCCTGCGGACCACCGTGCCGATGGTGCCCGACGCGCCGCAGGTCGGCGGCTACGGCCTGGGCATCTACTGGCTGCGCACCCCGTGCGGCACGTTCTGGGGGCACGACGGAGGGGTCATCGGCCACACCACCATCTCGCTGCACAGCCCGGACGGCCGGCGGCAGGTCTCCCTGGCGGAGAATCTGGCGTTCTACCAGACGCCGGGCGAGCTGCACCCGATCGACGAGGCCCGCGGCCGCTTCCTGGACGCGGCGCTGTGCCCGGCCGGCGGCGCGCCGGCCGCTGCCGCGGCGGCGGGTTGGCCCGCACCGCTGGCGGGGCCGGCGGTGCCGGCGCTGACCCGGGCGCCAGGCCGCGCGGGGTAGCCCCGGGTCGCCCCGCGGCTGGCGCGGCACCGTGGCCCGGGTCCGCGGCCCGGATCGGTGCCCGGGTCGGCGGCACCGTGGTCCGTGGCGCGGGCGCCGCCCCGTCGGTGCGGCAGCGGGCCGCGCCGACCCGCGCCGCCGGTCGCCGGCCGCGGTCCTCGGACCTGAGCGGCTCCGGTGGTCCGATCCGGGATCAGGCGGTGCGGCTGGCCACCCCGGCGGTGTACACGCCGCCGAAGAGCCGCTGGACCTCGGCGGCCTCGCGGCTGCTGGGGTAGGCGTTACGGCACGACGCGGGCGCGCTGCTGCCGGACATCAGGTCGCTGCACAGCCCGGTGCGCCGGTCCGGCAGCCCCAGCAGGTGGCCGATCTCGTGGGTGGCCACGCGCAGCGCGTAGTGGCCCTGGTTGGTGGCCTGCCGGCCCATGTAGAAGCGGCCGGAGCCCAGGGCGCCGGGGTAGGCGCGGGGCCAGCCGTTGTCCACGTAGGCCACGATGGACGCCGGGCTACCGGCCTGGAGCCGGATGTTGGGCACCCGCTCGTTCCAGATGGCCGCCGCCTGGTGGACGGTGTTGACGAACTCGCCGGCCCGGCTGGCGTCGTAGTAGATGACCCGGACGGCGGCGGCCGGCGCGGCCGGGGCCGCAGGCGCGGCGGACGCCGCGGAGGCGGTGGCGACCGCGCCGGCCAGCGCCATCACCAGGGCCAGGAGTCCGCCGACGGCGCGGGGGATGCTGCGATGGGACATGGGGGGATGCTCCTTGCGGGAGGGGCCATTTATGCACATCAATGTACGAGCCGCGGGTACCCGCTCTCAACCGGGCGGAGCGCCGAGGCGTGGCCAAAAAGGGAGCCCGCCGGGCCGGCGTGCGACGATCGGGCCATGACAGCCACCACGCCGTGGGCGCCGCCGACCCTGGTCACCGTCGCGCCCACGGGTGCGGAGTCGACGAAGTCCGCGGTGCCCGCGCTGCCCGTCACGCTGGACGAGCTGGTGCGCACCGCCCGGGAGTGCGAGGCGCTCGGCGCCGGCGTCGTACACGTGCACGTCCGCGACGACGACGGCGCGCCGAGCCTGGACCCGGGCCGGTTGCGTGACGCGGTGGCCGCGCTGCGGGCGGCCACCGGCCTCATCGTGCAGCTGTCGACCGGTGGCGCGGTCACCGACTCGGAGGCCGACCGGCTCGCCGTGCTGGACGCCGCCCCGGAGATGGCCTCCTGCACCATGGGCACCGTCAACTTCGGCCGGGACGTGTTCCTCAACCGCTGGGAGTTCGTCGTCGAGCTGCACACCCGCATGCAGGACCGCGGCATCGTCCCGGAGTACGAGATCTTCGATTTGGGCCACCTCGCCGCGCTGGGGCGGCTGCTCGACCGGTACGGGCTGCCGGCCGGCGGCCACGTCCACCTCGACCTCGTCATGGGTGTGCCCGGCGGCATGCCCGGGACCGCCGAGGCCCTGCTGGCCTGCCGCCAGGCCATCCGGGACCTGCCGGCCGGCACCACCTTCTCGGCCACCGGGGTCGGGCGCACCACCCTGCCGGTCATGCTGGCCGCGCTGGCCACCGGCGGGCACCTGCGGGTCGGCCTGGAGGACACCGTGACCTACGCCCCGGGCCAGCCCGTGGAGTCCAACCTGCAGCTGGTGGCCCGCGCCGTGGCGTTCGCCCGGCTCGCCCAGCGCCCGCCGCTGCCGCCGACCGAGGGCCGTCGGCTGCTGGGCATCCCGGCCCGGGCGGCCGGGGCATGAGCGACCGGCGCGGGGACGCGGCGCGGCCGGGTGGCTACCCGGGCGGCGCGCCGCTGGTGGCGGTGGTCCGCTCCGGCTTCGTGGAGGGGGTGCACCACGGCCGCGTGGTGGCGCTGGACCCGGCGGGCGGCCCGGTCGCCGCGGCCGGCGACGTCATGGCTCCTGTCCTGCCGCGCTCGGCCAACAAGCCCCTGCAGGCCGTCGGGATGCTGCGCTGCGGCCTGCGGCTGGCGGACCCGGCTGATCTGGCCGTCGTGGCCGCGAGCCACCACGGGGAGGATGTCCACGTCGCGCGGGTCCGGGCGCTGCTGCGCGGCGCCGGGCTGGCCGAGACCGACCTGCGCTGCCCGCCCGACCTGCCGCTGGGTGCCGCGGCCCGGCGTGCCGTGCTCGCCGCCGGCGGCGAGCCGGCGCGGGTGCTGATGAACTGCTCCGGCAAGCATGCCGGGATGCTGCTGACCTGCCTGGCCGTCGGGTGGCCGCTGGCGGACTACCGGGCCGTGGACCACCCGCTGCAGCAGCGGCTGCGGACCACGTTCGAGGAGCTGACCGACGCGCCGGTGGCGGCGCAGGCCGTGGACGGCTGCGGCGCGGTGGCGCACGCGGCGTCGCTGCGGGCGCTGGCCGAGGCGTACCTGCGGCTGGTGACCGCCGAACCGGGCTCGGTGGAGCGCACCGTGGCCGATGCCATGCGCGCCCACCCGGAGCTGGTCGGCGGCACCGAGTCCGAGGACACCCGGCTGATGGCGGCCGTGCCGGGGCTGCTGGCCAAGGTCGGCGCCGAGGGCGTGCTGGCCGTCGCGACCCCCGGCGTCGGCGCGGCCGCGGTGAAGATCGACGACGGCGCGCCGCGGGCCCGGCTGCCGGTGCTGGTGTCGGCGCTGCACCGGCTGGGCCTGCGCACGCCCGGCCTCGACGAGCTGGCCGCGGTGCCGGTGCTCGGCGGTGGGGCGCCCGTGGGCGAGCTGCGCCCTCTCTGGTAGGGCGGCGGTCCGTGCCGGGTGGCGGGAATCACGCTAGCTGAAGCAAGCATTCTGTTCGCAACTGCAAGCACGCCGGGCTACCGTCGTACCGTGTCCACCGAGCTGCCGCGCGACATCGGCGCGTTCATCCGCGACCTGCGGCGCAACGCCCGCATCTCGCTTCGCCAGCTCGCCGAGCAGGCCGGGGTGAGCAACCCCTACCTCAGCCAGATCGAGCGCGGGCTGCGCAAGCCGAGCGCGGAGGTGCTGCGCCAGATCGCCGCCGCGCTGCGGGTCTCCACCCCGGTCATGTACCTGCGCGCCGGGCTGCTCGACGGCCGCGAGGGCCCGGACGTGCCGGCGGCCATCGCCGCCGACCCGGACCTCACCGTGGCCCAGAAGCAGTCCCTGACCCAGATCTACGACACCTTCCGCCGGGAGAACGCCCGCGCGGCGACAGAGCAGGAGACGCCATGACCGCTTCCCGCACGACCCGGATCCCCACCCCGCTGTACGCCCTCGCCGGCGCCGGAGACCTGGCCTACCGGCGGCTGCGCCGGCTGCCCGAGGTGATCGCCCAGCTGCGCGACCGGACCGGCGAGGAGCCGCCCGCGCTGGCCGCCGCCCGCGCCCGGGCGCGGGCCGCGTACGCCCGCGCCGCGCGCGCCTACTCCCAGCTCGCCGCCCACGGCGAGCGGGTCGTCGCCGGCCGGGCGCCGTCGGCGCCGTCGGCGGAGGCGGGCCCGTCGGCCTGACCGGCCGCGCCGCGGACGGGCCCGGGCGCCACCGCCGCAAGCCGGCGCCCGGCCCCGCGCTACCCCGGTGCGCCCCGTGCGGCTGCGCCGCACGGGGCGCACCGGCGCATGACCGGGAATAAGCTCTGTGCCATGGCCTTCACCGCGCCGATCTTCTACGACGACGTCCGCTATGTCATCTCCTTCGTGCTGCTGGTCTTCGCGTTGGTGCTGGAGGGGGTTGCGTTCGTGCACTGCCTCATGCAGCGGCGGGACGCCTTCCCCGCGATCGGCACCCTGGCCAAGGGCGCGTGGCTGGCCATCCTGGGCATCGCCATGCTGTTCACGCTGCCGCTGACCGCGTTCTCCGGACCCACGGGCCTCTTCGGGCTCATCGGCATCGCCGCCGCGGCGATCTACCTGCTGGACGTGCGGGTCGGGCTGCGGGACCTCTCCGACGGCAAGGGCATGTGGTGAGGGACTTCCGCTGGCCGCCGCCGCCGGACAGCGGACCCCGGGCCTACGGACCCGGGCCGACCGCGCCCCGCAGCGGGCGTCCGGCGCTGCCCGAGCCGCCGACCGAGCTGGTCGCCACGCCGCACGGGGTGCCGCTGGAGCGGCTGGTCACCGGCACGGGCGAACCGGTCACCGTCTTCGCGCACGGGCTCGCCGGCGGCATCGCCGACACCCGCCCACTGGCCAGCGGCGTGACGGGCCGCCGGGTGTTCTTCCACTTCCGGGGGCACGGCGCATCCGCCGCCCCGCCGGGCCGGTGGACCTACGCCGACCTGGCCCGCGACCTGCGGGCGGTGGCCGACCTGTCCGGCGCGGACCAGGCCCTGGGGGTCAGCCTCGGGGCCGGCGCCCTGTGCCGGCTGCTGGCCGACAGCCCGCAGCGGTTCCACCGGGTGGTCTTCTTCCTGCCGGCGGTGCTCGACCGGCCCCGTGGTTCGGCGGCGCGGCACCGCCTCACCGCGCTGCTCGACGCGGTCGACGCCCAGGATCTCGGCCAGGTGGCGGAGCTGGTGGCCGGCGAGCTGCCGGCCGGGGTCCGGCACACGCCGGCCGGCTGGGCGTACGTCCGGCACCGGGTCGACCTGCTGCTCGGCGAGGGGCTCGCGGCCGGGGTGCGGGAGCTGCCGGCCGCGGTGGCGCTGACGGACCGGGCGGCGCTGCGCGCCGTGACCGCCCCGGCACTGGTCATCGGCTGCGCCGGGGACGACACCCACCCGGTCGCCGTGGCCGAGGAGCTGGCCGCCGCGCTGCCGGCCGCCGAGCTGCACGTCTACGACCGGCCCGGGGTGGTCTGGACGGCCCGGGCCGACCTGCGGGAGCGGATCTCCGCGTTCCTCAACCAGTGACGCACCGGCGCCGCCGGTCGGCTCAGCCGGCGCGTAGCGCCGGCAGCAGCGCGGGTTGGCCGGTGACGTCGAGGACGTCGAAGGGCACCCGCCCCCACATGGCCAGCAGCAGGTCGCTCGCGGTGCCCCGGGCCGCCACCCGGGCGTGCGGCTCGGCGGAGTCCAGCAGGGTGTCGGTGTCCAGCAGGGCCAGGCCCGCACCGCGCAGCCGGACGTACCACTCCTCCGCGATGTCGGTCGCCGCCAGGTGCACCACCCCGTGCCGGTCGGCGGGCCCGCGCCGTCGGCCGGCGGGCAGCCAGGTGTCCAGCACCTCCGCGACGCCGTCGGCGGCCAGCTTGGCCTCCACCGGCTCCGGCCGCCCGGCGGCCAGCTGGGCGTCCCAGCGGTGCACGGTGGTCTCGTGCGCCATCCGGCGGTGCCAGAAGGCGGCGCGTTTGGGCTGTGGCGCCCAGTTCCACGCCGGCTGCTCCGGATCGAGGCGGTCCAGCGCGCTCAGCAGCGTCGTGTACTGGTCGCGGGCCCAGGCGGCGGTCTCCGGCCAGGCCGGCACGGGCAGCTCCAGCTCCGCCAACGGCTGCGGGGCGGAGGTCACGCCCCGGCGGACGTGCTCGGCGACCCACGCGTGGACGCAGCCCAGGTGCGCGGTCAGCCGCTCGACGGTCCACTCCGGACAGCTGGGAACCGGGGCCGCCCCGTCGGCCTCCTGGACGACCGCATGGAACGCCGCCCCCTCGGCGCGCAGCGCCGCGAGCCAGGACTCCTTCGTACCGTGCATCCTGTGCATGGTCGCCCTCCCGGGCGGGACGGCCACCGATGGCCTGCCCCCGCCACTGCCAGCCTAGGGTGAATACGTGCCCGACGTTAGTGCCGAGATGCCCTCCGCCGCCGCCCCGATCGGCCCCCTGCCCCTCGCCGGGGGCCCGCTCGCCGCGCACACCACGCTGCGGCTGGGCGGCCCCGCCGGCGAACTGGTGATCGCCCACACCGAGGACGAGATCGTGCACAGCGTACGGGACGGCGCCGGTTCCGCGCTGATCCTCGCGGGCGGCAGCAACGTCGTGGTCGCCGACGAGGGCTACCCGGGCCGGGTCGTCCTGGTGCGCTCGGGTGGCTTCCGGGTGGCACCGGACGGCGGGCAGGCCCTGGTGACGGTCGCCGCCGGCCAGCCCTGGGACGACTTCGTGGCCGCCGTCGTCGCCGACGGGCTGTCGGGGCTTGAGTGCCTGTCCGGGATCCCCGGCTCGGCCGGGGCGACGCCGATCCAGAACGTCGGCGCGTACGGCCAGGAGGTCGCCGAGACCATCGCCGCGGTCCGGGTCTACGACCGGACCCGCGGCGAGGTGCGCACCCTGGACCCGGCGGAGTGCGGCTTCGCGTACCGGACCAGCCGGTTCAAGCACAGCGACCGCTGGGTGGTCCTGGCCGTGACGTTCCGGCTGGCCCGGTCGCCGCTGTCGGCCCCCCTGCGCTACGCCGAGCTGGCCCGGGCCCTGGGTGCCGACCTCGGCGCGCGGGCGCCGCTGGCGCAGGTCCGGGCCGCGGTGCTGGCGCTGCGCGCCGGCAAGGGCATGGTCCTGGACCCGGCCGACCCCGACACCTACTCGGTGGGGTCGTTCTTCACCAACCCGGTGCTGGACCCGACCGCCCACGCGGCGCTGCGCGACCGCGCCGGTGGGGCGCAGCCGCCGGCCTGGCCCGCCGCCGACGGCACGGTGAAGGTCAGCGCCGCCTGGCTCATCGAGCGGGCCGGCTTCGCCAGGGGGTACGCGGGCCGCGGTGGGGTGGCCATCTCCGGCAAGCACACCCTCGCCCTGACCAACCGCGGCGCCGGGACCACCGCGGCGCTGCTGGACCTGGCCCGGGAGATCCGCGCCGGGGTCCGGGACCGGTTCGGCGTCACCCTGCACCCGGAACCGGTGCTCGTGGGCTGCGCGCTGTAGCGCCGGGCCGGGCGCGTCCTCAGGGAGCCACCGCCGACCAGGCCACCGTGCACTCGCCCCGGCGCCAGCGGGCCGGGCGGTCCAGCACCGGCCAGCCCGCCCCGCGGACCGCCGCCACGGCCCGCACCCAGCGCTGCCGCGGCCCGAACGCGGCGTACGGCGCCGCCGCCTGCCACGCCCCGTCCAGCGCGGTGAGCAGCGCGTGCACCCCCGTGCCCGGCACGTTGTGGTGGATCAGCGCCTTGGGCAGCCGGGCGGCCAGCGCGGCCGGGCGGTCCAGGCGCGACAGCCTGGCCGACAGCGTCAGGGTCCGCGGCCCGGCCGCGTCGAGGGTGAGCCAGCAGCCGAGCCGGCCGAGTTCGTCGCAGGTGCCCTCCACGAGCAGGCCGCCGGGTGCCAGCCCGGCGGCCACCGTGGCCCAGGCCGCGGGCACCTCCTCGGCCGGGTACTGGCGCAGCACGTTCAGCGCCCGCACCAGCACCGGTCGCAGCCCGGCCAGCTCGAACCCGCCGCGGCGGAACTCCAGCCGGGGCGGGTCCGCCGCCGCTGCGGCGCCGGCCACCCGCTCCGGGTCGATCTCCAGGCCGACCACCCGCACGTCGGGGCGCACCGCCCGGGCCAGCCGGTCGCGCAGCTCGACGGTGGTGACCGGGGCGGCCCCGTACCCGAGGTCGACCACCAGCGGGTCGGCCGCCGCCCGCAGCGGCCCGGCGCAGCTGGCGGCGATCCACGCGTCCACCCGGCGCAGCCGGTTGGCGCCGGTGGTGCCCCGGGTGGCCGTGCCCAGCGGCCGCCCGGGGCGTCCGGGCGCGGGCCGCCGGGGGCCGGCGGCGCCGTCGCCGGGGCCCGCGCGGGGCGTCGCCCCGCCGGTCACGACCCGACTCGGTGCACCTTGTGCTGGGCCGCCTGGGCGCGCGGGCGCACCACCAGCCGGTCGACGTTGACGTGCGCGGGCCGGGTCGCACACCAGGCGATGCAGTCCGCGACGTCCTCGGCCAGCAGCGGCTCCGCCACGCCGGCGTAGACCGCCGCCGCGCGCTCGGCGTCGCCGCCGAAGCGGCGCAGGGAGAACTCCTCCGTGCGCACCATGCCGGGGTCGATCTCCACCACCCGGACCGGTCGGCCGCACAGCTCCAGCCGCAGCGTGCCGGTGAGCGCCGTCTGCGCGTGCTTGGCGGCGGTGTACCCGCCGCCGCCCTCGTACACGGCCAGCCCGGCGGTGGAGCCGACCACGACCACCGTGCCCGCGCCCGATGCCTCCAGCGCCGGCAGCAGTGCCTGGGTGACCCGCAGGGTGCCGAGCACGTTCAGCTCGTACATCCAGCGCCAGTCGGCCACCGCGCCGTGCTCGACGGGGTCCATGCCGCGGGCCCCGCCGGCGTTGTTGACCAGCAGCGTCAGGCGGCCGGGCAGGCCCGCCACCGCGGCGGCCAGCGTCGCCACGGCGGCGTCGTCGGTGACGTCGCAGGGCACGGCGACGGCCGCGCCGCCCGCCGCGCCGAGCGGCTGGCGGGAGTCGTCGACGCGATCGCCGCGGCGGGCCGCCGAGGGGTTCCACGT
>DATMJT010000460.1:0-13486 GCA_035553735.1 Pilimelia sp. | reverse complement strand
GCTGCAGCGGCTGCATGCCCACGCTCGGGACCTGACCCGCGGGCCGACCCGCCCGGGAACCGCGGCGCACCGGCCGTGGTGGCGACGACGATGCATGGGACGACACCCCCGGTGGCCCTCGACCGTGCGAACACTCCCCGCCCCAGGCACACCGCACCGGGGCCGGGCCAACCGCATAGCAGCCCCGCTGAACGCATTCCAGATCGCATTCGAAGGCCGCTCACCCCGGCCACCAGGCCCGTCGGGTACGGTCATCCAGGATCGCGGACGACACGGCTGAACCCAGGTCCTACCGCCGAGACCACCGCGTCGTCCCCACCCACACCACGATCACCGGACACCGAGCCGGCCGATCCGCCTGACCCTTGCCCGTGGACGCGCGCTCATGCCGATGAGCGCGCACCGGATCATGCCTTGGCATGGCTGACGCACCGCCGTCCACGGAACTGTGGCTGAGCGCCGTCGGCCTCGGAACCGCGACGTTGATGCTCGCGGGGCCCTGGGGCTTTGAGCAGTTCGTGCCCGGAGCGAGCACCGGCACCAGCTGTTCTGGGCTCGTCGACCTTCATGATCAGTTCGGCCTGGAGGCGGGCGAGCCTCGAATCTCGGCAGGCTCTGGCCGGCCGCGTTCGTCCGGCAGTGACGGTGGGTAACAGATGGCACGGCGAGGGCGGTCGGATGTGTGATCCATGTGTGATCGACCGTTCCGGTACGGACCGGCACGCCGCAGCACGGTCCGGCATCTGAGGGCGGGCCGACCTGCACGAATGGGCCGGGTACGACGGATCGGCACAGCGCGGCACCAGGTGACATACCCAAGATCCCACTCTTCGTCCGCCGGTACCAGCCATCGACGGTGTCGCGGCGCCGGTCGGCGGTGGTCGGGTTCTACCGGGTCTGCGTCATCGACGCCATCCTGGAGCACTCCCCGGCCGACTACGTCCGTCGACCCACGGTGCCGGCCGAGTCACCGACTCTCGGACTGGGGCACCTGCAGTTCGAAGCCCTGATCACCACAGCCCGGAAGTCCTCGAACCTGAACGACTTCGCCCTGGTCGCGCTCTTGGGTCTGCTCGGGCTACGGATCTTCGAAACCTGTGGGTCGAACATCGCCGACCTGGGTGAGGAACACGGTCACCGGGTCCTACGCGTGCGTGGCAAGGGAGGCAAGGTCGTCCTCGTCCCGCTGCCACCTGCGGTCGCCCGAGCCATCGACCGGGTCGTCGACGAGCGCACCGCCGGGCCGGTCCTGCGTAACACCTACGGGGTGCGGATGGACCGGCACGCCGCCACCCGCCGACTCAAGCACCTGGCCCAGGCAGCAGGGAGAGGATGCATCCCCACATGCTGCGGCACACGTTCGTGACGACGATGCTCGACGCCGGCGTCAGCCTCCGCGACGTGCAGATCGCCGCCCGCCACGCCGACCCACGCACCACCATGCGCTACGACCGCGCCCGCAAGAACCTCGACCGGCACCCCAACTACATCCTCGCCGCGTACATGGCCTCGGGGACATAGCCAGCGTTCACGGCTCTGCCGATGACCGGACGCCTGATCATGGAGTAGGTGCAAATTTCCGCGCGCCAGCAACCCTCTTCCAATACCGCACGAGGTTTCCCGCATCAATCAGCGAAAAAGATGGTTTCGCGGTTTGGTGCATCTAGTCGGATGGCCGACAATGCGACAGGCGGCCGTTCGCGACATTATTGATCCGTCCCAACAGGCATGTCGCACCGGCGAATCAACTCGATGCGCCCATCAGCCGGGTAAAAGCGCGGTGCGGCTCCTGGGTCGAGACTGACCTGTTCCAGGGAGGGAAGCTTGTCAGAGAAGGGCAGGGTATTGGCCAAGGTCGCCGCCGTAGCGGAGCGCTCCTTTCACTACATTGCTATCGGACTGTTGGCGATCTATCTTACGCTTGCCTATTTTGTTCGAGAGTTGGGAGCGGAGAAGTTCGAGAAACCTTTTCTCGGCTCAACGCTATTCATCCTTCTTCTTGCTGCCCTCGCGCACGCCGCCGGACTGTCGAGGAGCCAAAAGAGTCTGGAGCGGCTTGAGGTAGAGCTGAAGGGTATCAAGGACAGCCTCTCCGCGATCGCCGAGGTCGACAGCGTGCGGGTCTCTCTCTATGAGGGGCAGAGCAAGGTATACAATGCCACCGTCGCCGCGATTTTGGCAGCAAACTATCGCGTCTGGGTTACTCACCTGCGCAACGCCGCGCCGCTGCCCGGGAGTGCTGCGGATCGACACTTCAAGACCTGCCGGGACTGGGCGTTGGCCTCCGAGGAGCACAGTTTCCGCAGAATTATCCTTCATGGAGACGATGAGGGACTCAAGGGATTCTGCAGGGCGGAGTTGGCATTTGCAACCAAGGCCAACGCCAAAGGCCCAAGGTATCTGGTCAAGGTGCTGAGGGGACCCGTCCACCTAACCGAAGCGTTCAACGTCGGAATATATGACGACGTGGTGTTCTTCACGCATCGCCACGAGGACCAGACCATCGGTATATCTGTGCAGAGCAGGAAGCTCGCCGAAGAATACATTCGACAGTACTATGACAGACTCTGGAATAGCCCGAGCGCGCAAATCATTCGGGCGGACTTGATCGAATAGGTGAAACTGCGACACGTCTTTAACGTCCGCTCCTGGCGGAGACATTCCCGCAAGCCGTGATGGACTTGCCGGGCGACGAGTTGCCTATTGCGGATGCGCGGACCTCTAGCCTCGATGATTCGCCGGTGACGGCTGCCGGGCTGGCCTTGACCGCTTGATTGATTGATGTTGATGGACGTCGCGGTCTGGGTATGGTGACGGGCCGTCTGTCGCGGCGGTGGGCGTGGCTGCCCACTTGGCCTTCAGCCCGTGCGCTGCGGTGAACTCCTGTGCCCAGGCGGCAAACGCACGGTCACGCTGGACCAGAGTGTTGTCGAGGTCGAACAACGCCAGCCGCTGCATGACCGCACGGTACGTCAACCACAGCGTGCGGCGGCGAACGAGCCCCGGTCAGCCAGACTCAACCGCCGCTGAGGAGGCGCATCGGTCACGTGGCGCGCACGTTGGTGCCGGACATGGCCGGGAACCGGGGTGCGGACGAACATCATGTCGTCAGAGGGGCGGCCAGGGCACCGCCGGCCAGTCGGTCGGCGGCAGCGGGTACCGGCCCGCGGTCACCAGCCCGTCGATCCGCTCCCCCAGCCGGGTCACCTCCGCGCGGGTGAGGTGGTCGGCCAGCCGCTCGCCGAGCGCCCCGGCGACCAGCCCGCCGAGCCGGCGCAGGGCCGGCAGCGACTCCGCGGGCAGTGGGGTGCCGGCCCAGCCCCACAGCACGGTGCGTAGCTTGTCCTCCACGTGGAAGCACAGGCCGTGATCCACCCCGTACAACCGGCCGCCCTCGGCGGACAGCACGTGGCCGCCCTTGCGGTCGGCGTTGTTGGCCACGGCGTCGAAGAGCGCCAGCCGGGCCAGGCGCGGGTCGTCGGCGTGCGCCAGCACGTACGGCGCGCCGCTGGGGTCGCGGGCCGCCAGGATGCTGAACCAGCCCGGCGGCAGGTCGGCGGCCGGCACGAAGCCCAGCGGGGCCGGTTCGACCGCCGACTCCTCGATCCACAGCTGGACGGCGCCCGGGCCCAGGGGGCCGTCGCGCAGCACGGTCGGCGGCACGGCGCCCCACCCGCCGGCGACCGACACCAGGTACGCGGCGACCTCGCGACCGGCCAGCGTGCCGTCCGGGAAGTCCCACAGCGGCCGCTCGCCGGCCACCGGCTTGTAGACACAGCGCAGCGTCACACCCTCGTGGCGCACCCAGCCGCGCAGCGTGGTGTTCGACGCGTCCACCAGCCGCCCCTCCAGCTCGATCGCGCCCCGCGCCAGCACCTCGAGCACCGGGTCCGCGTCGGTGGCCGGGGCGCGGCGGGCCGGGCGCCGGGCCCGGGCGCCGGGCCCGGCCCGGCGGGACCCCGCGGCGGCCGGAGGGTCGGTCCTCGGGGACGCGTGCGCGGCCGGCGGGTCGACCCGCGGGGACGCCGCGGCGGCCGATCGGTCGGGCTGTGGTGCGGGGGATCCGGCCGGCGGACCGGTCACCGGTGGTAGCCGTTGTGCCGGGGGCACAGGTGGCCGTTGGGGTCCAGCGGCTGCCCGCACAGCGGGCAGGGCGGCCGACCCGCGGCCACCACCCGGCGCGCCCGTTCGATGAACGCGCGGGTCGCCTCCGGCGACAGCCGCACCCGCAGCCGGTCGAGGTCGTCGTCGGGCTCCTCGGCCTCGTCATCGTCGGGCTCGTCGCCGCCCTCGGCGGCCTCGGGCGTCGCGGCGCCCTCGCCCGCGGCGATGGCCTCGATCAGCACGGTCGCGGTGTCCACGTCGAAGGCCAGGCCCAGCGTGCCGACCCGGAACTCCTCGTCGACCGGGGTGTCCAACGGGTCGTTGTCCAGCCGGTCCGCGGCGGTCTCGGGCAGCGCCACCCCGAACCGCCGGTGCGCCTCGGTGAGCAGCTCCTCGAGCTTCTCCGCCAGGAGCGCGACCTGCACCTTCTCCAGGGCCACGCTGACCAGGCGCCCGCCGCCGCGCGCCTGGAGGAAGAACGCCCGCTCCCCCGGCGGACCCACGGTACCGGCGACGAACCGCTCGGGCGGCTCGAAGGCGTACACCTGGTGGGTCATGCCACCGACCCTATCCGCCCGCGGCGCGGCGTGCGCATCGACTCGGCCCAACCGCGCACGCGCTACCCCCGGCCCGCCCCGGCGCCGCCGCCGACGGCCGCGTCCGAGTCCGCCGCCCGCGGCCGGCGGCGGCGGCGCCGCGGCGGCACCAGGGCGGCCAGGCTGCCGCCCACGTCGTTGAGGCGCAGCAGGAACGGCCGGGTCGGGGTGTAGCGGATCACCGTGATCGACGCCGGGTCGGCCACGATCCGCTGGAAGAGATCCAGGTGTACGCCCAGCGCGTCCGCCACCACCGCCTTGATCACGTCGCCGTGGCTGCACGCCAGCCACAGCGCGTCGGGCCCGTGCGCGGCGCTGACCCGGGCGTCCCAGTCGCGCACCGCGGCGGCGGCACGCGCCGCCATGGCGGGCAGCGGCTCGCCGCCGGGGAACACCGCCCCGCTGGGGTGCTGCTGCACCACGGTCCACAGCGGATCTCTGGCCAGCCGCTTGAGCGGCTGGCCCTCCCAGGCGCCGTAGCCGCACTCGGTCAGCCGGTCGTCGAGCGTGGGCTCGACGCCGGGCAGGGCCCGCGCCAGGGTCGCCCGGCAGCGCGCGAGCGGGCTGCTCACCACGGCGGCCAGCGGCAGCCCGGCCAGCCGGGCGCCGACCGCCTCGGCCTGGGAGCGGCCGAGGTCGTCGAGGTCGACCGGCTGGCGCCCGGCGAGGGCCCCGTCGGCGTTCGCCGCGGTGCGGCCGTGTCGCAGGAGCAGGACGGTTGCCACGATCGCCAGGGTACGGGGCCGAGCCGCCCCGGCGCGGGCCACCGGTGGGCCCGGGCCCGCCGGCGGCGGGCTCAGCGCGGCGCGATCGCCCCCGTGGCGAGCAGGCCGAGCAGGGTGGAGCCCAGCGCCACCCGGTAGAGCACGAACACGTAGAGGGTGTGCCGGGCCACGAACCGCAGCAGCCAGGCGATGGCCGCGTAGCCGACGGCGAACGCGATCGCCGTGGCGACCCACATCTGCGCCGGGCTCGGCACCGAGATCAGCGGCTCGCCCGGCGCCGGCGCCGCCGCCGGGGTGAACACGTCCTCGAGGCTGAACAGGCCGCTCATCACCACCGCCGGGATGGCCAGCAGGAAGGAGTACCGGGCCGCGGTCTCGCGGGTGAGGTTGAGGAACAGCCCGGCCGACAGCGTGCCGCCCGAGCGGGACACCCCCGGGATCAGCGCCATGGCCTGGGCGAAGCCCATGGCCACCCCGTCGCGCAGGGTGAAGTCGGCCAGGGTCCGGGTCTGCCGGCCCCAGTACTCGGCGAACGCGATCACGAACGCGAACACGATGAGCATGGTGGCGACCAGCCACAGGTTCCGGGCGGCGGTGCGGATCTCGTCCTTGAACAGCAGGCCGAACACGCCGATCGGCACGGAGCCGACGATCACGTACCAGGCGAGCCGGTAGTCGTCGGTGGCCCGGGTCGGGCGGTCCCACAGCCCGACCACCCAGGCGCGGGCGATCCGCCAGATGTCCTTGGCGAAGTACAGCAGCACCGCGGCCTCGGTGCCGAGCTGGGTGACCGCCGTGAACGAGGCGCCGGCGTCGGCCTGGAAGAACAGCGCCGAGGTGATCCGCAGGTGGCCGGAGGAGCTGACCGGGAGAAACTCGGTGAGGCCCTGGACGATGCCGAGCACGACCGCCTCGATCCAGGTCATCGGGATCATCGCGCGGCCTCCGGCCCGCCCGGCCGCGCGCCGCCGTTGGGGTCCGGGCCGCCGGGATCCGGGCCGCCGGGATCCCGGCCGCCGGGAGGATCGGCGGCGGGGTCGGCGAGTCCCGCGTCGACCAGACCGGTCGCCACCGCGCGCAGCACCCGCCGGGCGCCGTCGAGGTCCGCGGCGAACGGCAGCACCGACAGGGTCGTCACGCCCGCCGCGGCGAACTCGCGGAGCCGGGCGGTGATCCGCTCGGGCGGGCCCAGCAGCGAGGTCCGGTCGATGAAGTCCCGCGGCACCGCGGCCGCAGCGTCGCGGTGCCGCCCGGCCAGGTAGTGCTCCTGCACCCGGTCCGCCGCCGCGCCGAAGCCCATCCGCACCGCGAGCCGGTGGTAGAAGTTCTGGCGCCGGGTGCCCATCCCGCCGACGTAGAGCGCGGCGTGCGGGCGCACCAGGTCGGCGCAGGCGTCGACGTCCGGCCCGACCGCGACCGGCACGCTGGGCACCACGTCGAAGCCGGCCAGGTCGAGTCCGGCCCGGGCCCGCCCCGCCGCCACGGCGGCCAGCTGCTCGCCGGCGAACTCCGGGTCGAAGAAGACGGCGAGCCAGCCGTCGGCGATCTCACCGGCCAGCTCCAGGTTCCTGGGGCCCACCGCGGCCAGGTACAGCGGGATCCGGGGGCGGGGCGGCCGGATGCTCAGCCGCAGCGCCTTGCCGGGACCGTCCGGCAGCGGCAGCCTCAGGTGCGTGCCGGCGTACCGCACCGGCTTGCGGGCCAACGCCAGGCGCACCACGTCGACGTACTCGCGGGTGCGCGCCAGCGGGTGCGCGAAGGGCACCCCGTGCCAGCCCTCGGAGACCTGCGGGCCGGACACCCCCAGGCCGAGCCGGAACCGGCCGCCGGACAGCGTGTCCAGCGTGGCGGCGGTCATCGCCGTGGCGGCCGCGCTGCGCGCCGGGATCTGCATCACCGCGCTGCCCAGGTCGATGCGGGTGGTCTGGGCGGCCAGCCAGGCCAGCACACCCGGGGCGTCCGACCCGTACGCCTCGGCGGCCCAGACCACCGCGTAGCCCAGCCGCTCGGCCTCCCGGGCCAGCGCCAGCTGGTCGCCCGGCCGCGTGACCGACGTCTGGTACCCCAGGTTGAGCCCGAGCCGCACGCCGCCGTTCCCTTCCACCCGTACCGGCCCGCCGCGCCGCGGCGGTCGCCCCAGGGTACGCGGGCGCCGTACCCCTTGGTTTTCGGGCCGCGGCGAATAAGGTGCACCCATGCAGCAGCGACCCCTCGGCCGCAGCGGGCTGGCGGTGGGCCGGCTCGCTCTCGGCACGATGACCTGGGGCCGCGACACCGATGCCGACGACGCGGCCGCCCAGCTCAAGCTCTTCCTGGACGCCGGGGGCACGCTGCTGGACACCGCCGACGTGTACGGCGACGGCGAGGCGGAGACGGTCGTGGGCGCGCTGCTGGGCGGCGTGGTGGCGCGCGAGGACGTGCTGGTTGCCACGAAGGCCGGTCTGCGGGCCGGGCCCCGCCGGCGGGACGGCTCCCGGCGGCACCTGCTGGGCACGCTGGAGGCGTCGCTGCGCCGGCTGGGCACCGACCACGTCGACCTGTGGCAGGTGCACGGCTACGACGAGCGGACCCCCCTGGAGGAGACGCTGTCGGCGCTGGACACCGCCGTGGCCACCGGCAAGGCCCGCTACGTCGGGGTGTCCAACTTCGCCGGCTGGCAGACCGCCCGGGCCGCCAGCTGGCAGGCGGCCTGGCCCGGCCGGGCGCCGCTGGTGGCCGCGCAGGTGGAGTACTCGCTGCTGGAGCGGGGCGTGGAGCGGGAGGTGGGCCCGGCGTGCGCGGCCCTGGGGCTAGGGCTGCTGCCGTGGTCGCCGCTGGGCCGCGGGGTGCTCACCGGCAAGTACCGCAACGGGCGACCGGCGGACTCGCGGGCCGCCTCCCCGCACTTCGAGGGGTTCGTCGCGCCCTACCTGACCCCGCGCTGCTCCAGCGTCGTGGAGGCGGTGGTGATCGCCGCGGGCGGGCTGGGCGTGTCGCCGCTGGAGGTGGCGCTGGCCTGGGTACGCGACCGGCCCGGGGTCACCGCGCCGATCCTGGGCGCCCGCACGGCCGGGCAGCTCAGCGGGGCGCTGCAGGTGGAGGGGCTGACCCTGCCCGAGGAGATCACCCGGGCCCTGGACGACGTGTCCGCCATCCCGCTGGGCTACCCCGAACGGCCGGGCTGAGCGGTACCGGCGGGTTGCCGGGGAGCGCCCGGGCGGCCGGGGTGGCCGTCGGCGGCTGGTGCCCGCCGGGCCGTGCGGCGCAGTATGGACGGCATGGACTACGAGTACGCGCCGCTGCGGTTGCCGCCCCATGTCGACCGGTTGACCGCGACGGCGCAGTTGT
Source organism: Pilimelia sp. (assembly GCA_035553735.1). Taxonomy (GTDB): domain Bacteria; phylum Actinomycetota; class Actinomycetes; order Mycobacteriales; family Micromonosporaceae; genus DATMJT01. Next base: position 4,734 of record DATMJT010000460.1, on the reverse strand, counting down.
CGATCCAGGCCGAGTTCGCCGGCTGGGAGCTGGCCCGGGTGCGGCTGTTCCGCGACGGGACCAGACAGGTCGTGCTCCGCCGGCGGCTGGTCGGCCAGCCGCAGCCCGGGATCTCCTACTGACCCGGCACCGCCGCTGACCCGTGCCGCGGCCCCGGCCGGACCGCGGCATCCGATCGCGGCATCCGGCCGCGGCGCCGGCGCTAGCGACCCGGCCCGCGGCCGTCGGACGCCGCGGCGCCCGACGCACCGGCACCCGCGGGTCCGGAGCCGGCCACCGGGCCCTCATCGGCCGTGACGGCCTCGTCCGGCGCCTCGTCGTCCAGCTCGTCGTCGGCGTCGTCGTCCGGGAACGGGTGCTCGTCGAAGCGGCCGAGCAGCCGGTCCTGCGGCCCGGGTCGGAAGGGCCCGGCCGCGTCGTCGGCGTCGTAGGCCGCCGGGTCCAGCGGGCTGGCCACCTCGCTGACGGTCAGGATGCCGTCGAGGGGCTCCAGCTCCGGCACGTCCAGCGCGCCGAGCGAGCCGTCCCCGTTCTGCAGCAGCTCCAGCACGGCCTCCCCGACCGAGCCGACCGGCTCGTCGTCGGGCTCCTCGGCCGGGCCGGCACCGGCGCGGCGGGCCGCCTCGGCGACCCGCAGCAGCGCCGCAACGCTGGGCACCCGGTAGTCCCGGCGCTGGCGCACCGAGATGACCCCCGGGTACGGGTCGGCCGGCTCGGCGCCGTCGACCCCGCCGATCCCGACGCCGAACCGCTCGTCCGCCTCGTCGGCGTCGATGACCTCCACGTCCCAGGGGGTCACCTCGCCGAAGGCGTCGAGCAGCAGCTCGTCGTACGCCACCGAGGCGTTGTTGAGGGCGACGTAGGCGCGCCAGACGTCGTCGTCGTCCACCCGGCCCTGCGCCGTGCGGACGGCGGCGAGGTGCTCACGCGCGGCCTGGACGACCCGCTCCAGCGCGGCCTCCAGGTCGGTCTGCTGGTCGGTCATGGTGCAACGGTCCCTTCCGGTGCGGACGGCGACGGGCCTGGCGAGCTCGGGCGGGCTCAGCAACTCCGGAGGAACCGGTCGAGCACCCGCACGCCGAACTCTAGTCCCTCCAGCGGAACCCGCTCGTCGATGCCGTGGAACAGCGCGGCGAAGTCCAGGTCGGGCGGCAGGCGCAGCGGGGCGAAGCCGAAGCAGCGGATGCCCAGTGTGGCGAACGCCTTGGCGTCGGTGCCGCCGGAGAGCATGTACGGCACGGCCCGGGCGCCCGGGTCCTCGGCCCGCAGCGCGGCGGCCATGGCGTCCACCAGCGCACCGTCGAACGTGGTCTCCAGCGCCGGCTGCCGCTGCACGTACTCCACGTCCAGCTCCGGGCCGATCACCTCGCGCAGCTGGGCCAGGAACTCGTTGGCCTGCCCCGGCAGGGTGCGGCAGTCGATGGTGGCCGAGGCCCGGCCGGGGATCACGTTCTCCTTGTAGCCGGCCGCCAGCCGGGTCGGGTTGGCGGTGTTGCGGATCGTCGCGCCGATCAGCCGGGCCAGCGGTCCCAGCTTGCCGATCACCGCCTCCGGGTCGTCGGGGTCCAGCTCCACGCCGAGCACCTCGGACAGCTCCGCCAGGAACGCCCGCACCGTCGGGGTGACCACCACCGGGAACCGGTGCCGGCCGAGCCGCGCGACCGCCTCGCACAGCGCGGTGACCGCGTTGTCGTCGTGGATCATCGAGCCGTGGCCGGGGCGGCCGGTGGCGTGCAGGCGCAGCCAGTCGATGCCCTTCTCCGCGGTCTGCACCAGATAGAGCCGCAGGTCGTCACTGACCTGGTAGGAGTAGCCGCCGACCTCCCCGATCGCCTCGGTGCAGCCCTCGAACAGCTGGGGGTGCCGCTCGGCCAGGAAGCGGGCCCCGTAGTCGCTGCCCGCCTCCTCGTCGGCGGTGAACGCCAGCACGATGTCGCGCGGCGGCACCACGCCGGCGCGCGCCCAGTCGCGCACCACCGCCAGCACCATGGCGTCGAAGTCCTTCATGTCCACCGCGCCGCGGCCCCACAGGTAGCCGTCGCGGATCTCCCCGCCGAAGGGGTGCACCGACCACTCGGTGGCGTCGGCGGGCACCACGTCCAGGTGGCCGTGCACGAGCAGGGCGCCGCGGGCCGGGTCGGCGCCGGGGATGCGGGCCACCACGCTGGCCCGCCGCGGCGCGGACTCCAGCACGGTGGCGGCGATGCCGACCTCGTCCAGTTGGGCGGCCACGTACTCGGCCGCAGCCCGCTCCCCCGCCGCGGTGGCCGGGTCGCCGGTGTTGGTGGTGTCGATGCGGATCAGGTCGCGGCACAGCCGGACGACCTCGGCGTCGGCGGTCATGCCGCCCTTCATACCAGGAGTTTCCGGATCCGGTGGGCCGGGTATGCCGAGCGGGCCCGTCCGCGCGCCGCGCACCCGCCCGGGCGCCGCCGCCGGTCGCACCCCTGCGGGACCGCCGGTCGCGCCCCGGACCGCGCCGGTCGCACCGTCCGGGCCCCGCCCGTCCCTGCTCCGCCGCGCACCCAGGAGACCGCCGTGGCCCTGCCGCTGCCCCCGCTGCCGCCCACCTTCGGCGGCGACGACGCGTTCTGGCACCCCGGCGGGCCCGACGTGGTCGCGGTGCTGGCCGAGGAGCACCGGCGCCTCGCGGCGCTGTGCCGGCGACTGGCCGAGCCGCCCCCGGCGCCCCCCGCCGGCGCGGCCGGGCCGGGCGCACCGGCGGGCCCGGAGACGCGGGCGCACCGGGCCGGGCTGGTCGACGTGCTGGTCGCCGCGCTGTCGCGGCACCTGTCGGCCGAGGAGCAGTACCTCTACCCCGCACTGCGCGCCCACCCCGACGGGGCCCCGGTGGCCGAGCGGGAGCTGCGGGCGGACGCCGCGCTGCACCGCGAGCTGGAGCGGCTGCGCACCGCCGCCGCGCGCGACGCCGACCTCTCCCACCACGCCGCCGCGCTCGGCGACCTGCTGCGCCGGCACGCCGACGCGCTGGCCGCCGACGCCTTCCCCCTGCTGCGGGCGGTGGCCTCGGACGCCGACCTGGTGCGGCTGGGCAACCGCGTGGAGATCGCCGAGGAGGCCGCGCCGACCCGGCCGCACCCGGGGGCGCCGATGCGTCCGCCGTGGAACCGGGTGGTGGCGCCGCTGCTCGGCGTCTGGGACAAGGTGCGCGACGCGCTCACCCGGCGCCGCACGCACCTGCGCGACCTGTGACCTGTTCCACCGCCGTTGCGCCATCCCGGCCTGGCCATACCGCCGCGGGATGAATACGGTCGCGCTATGGACCTGGAGCTGCGCCACCTGAAGGTGGTGGTCGCGATCGCGGACACCGGCAGCCTGACCAAGGCCGCCGCCCTGCTGAGCCTGCCGCAGCCGGCGCTCACCGCCCAGCTCCAGCGCATCGAGCGGGCGCTCGGCGGCCCGCTGTTCGACCGGGACCGCCGCGGCGCCCGGCCCACCGCCCTGGGCGAGCTGGTGCTGGCCCGGGCCCGCGTGGTGTTGCCGGCCATGAAGGACCTGCGGGAGGAGGCGGCCCGGCTGACCGACGCCGACACCGACGCCGTGCGGTACCGGCTGGGCGCCGTCAACGGGCCCATCGTGGGCGGGCTGGTGCACCGGCTGGCCGCGGACGAGCCGCACGCCCGGATCACCACCTACGCCTCCTGGTCGGCCGACGAGCTGACCACCCTGGTGGGCACCGGGCGGCTGGACTTCGCGGTGGTCGGCGTGTGCGGCAGCGCCAGTCCGCGCGGCGAGCACGGGGTGACCTGGCGGACCCTGGCCACCGACGCGGTCTTCGTGCTGCTGCCGCAGCGGCACCCGCTGGCCGCCCGTCCGGAGGTGGAGCTGGCCGCGCTGGCCGAGGTCCACTGGGTGGCGGCGCCGGGTGACGGCTGTTTCGCGGACTGCTTCGCCGCGGCCTGCGCCCGGTCCGGCTTCACGCCGCGCACGATGTACGAGGCGGACCCGCGCGGCTGCGTCGACCTGGTCGAGGCCGGCGACGCCGTGGCGCTGTGTCAGCCCACCTTCCGGACCGTGCCGGGCCTGGTGACCCGGCCGCTGGCCGGGGCGCCGCTGCGCTGGCGGCTGCTGCTGGGCTGGCACCCCGACGCGGCGGCCGCGCAGGCGGCCGACCGGGTGCTGCGGTACGCCGCGCAGGCGTACGCCGACTCGGTGGCGCGGGCCCCGGCGTACGCGGACTGGCTGGCCCGGCACCCGCACTTCGGGCTGCAGCCGGGGCTGGGCGGCGCCCCGGCCGGCGTCGTCGCCGCGGCGGGGGCGGACCCGGCCTGACCCGCCGGGAATCGGTCGGTGGGCACCGGACGGGGAGAAAACGGTACGGTGGAGGCTCCCCACCAACCCCGGAGGTTCCGTCGTGGCGAGTGTCGCCGAGTTGAAGTCGGCCATCGATGCCGCGATCCAGCAGGTCGGCGAGGCCCAGGCCGCGGTGCACGCCGCCGGCGAGAAGCTCACCGAGGCGCAGCAGAGCCTGGCCGCCGCGCTGGAGGGCAGCGGGCACGAGGCCGTCGCCGCCGCCCGCGCCTCGCTGCTGCAGGCCCAGACCGAGCTGGACGAGTGCCTCACCGCCACCCTGGCCGCCGTGGAGCAGGCCCAGAGCTACGTCGCGACGCTGGGCTAGGCCCGGTTCCGATGTCCCTTGTGGAAGACCTCGCCGGCCGGCTGGCCTCCGGCGCGCAGGGGCTGCCGTTCGAGGAGCTGGAGCGCGCGGCCGCG
>DATMJT010000459.1:0-3102 GCA_035553735.1 Pilimelia sp. | reverse complement strand
GCGCCGCAGGCGCCGGCGGCCGCCCAGCCGGCCGAGTGGTTGACCCTGCCCGATGTCGCGGACCGCCTGGAGCGGTCGATCAGCGAGGTGCGCCAGCAGGTGCGCGAGGGCGCCCTGCTGGCGGTCCGGCGCGACGGGGTGCTGCGGGTGCCGGTGGAGCTGGTGGCCAATCGCACCGTGCTCAAGCACCTCCCCGGCATCCTGACCCTGCTGCGCGACGCTGGGTACAACGACGAAGAGGCCCTGCGGTGGCTCTACGCCACCGATCCGACGCTGCCGGGCGGCTGCCCCGCGCGGGCGTTGGGCGGAGACTCGGCCACCGAGGTGAAGCGGCGCGCCCAGGCGCTGGGCTTCTAGGCCGACGTGGGTCGGCTGACCTACCTCGCGGTCCTCGCGGGCTGCCTGCTGGCGGCGCTGTGGCTGGAGCCCGTGTTCCGGGTGGACGTGCTGCGGCGCTGGCGCCGGCTGCTGCTCACGGTGGCTCCGGTGGTGCTGGTCTTCGGGCTGTGGGACGTGGCGGCGGTCGCGGCCGGGCACTGGAGCTTCGACCCGGCGCAGACCACCGGGGTGCTGCTGCCCGGCGGGCTGCCGCTGGAGGAGGTGCTCTTCTTCGTCGTGGTGCCGGTGTGCGCCGTGCTCGGCTTCGAGGCGGTCCGCACGGTGCTGCGCTGGCCGGTCGGCGACGAGCGGGGCGCCGCCGGGCCCGGCGGCGCCCCGCGCGGCGGCACGCCGGGCGGTGGCGGGCCGGGCGGTGGCGGGTGACGTACACGCAGGCGGCGCTGCTGGGGGTGGTGGCGGCCATGCTGGTCGACCTGGCCGTGCTGCGCACCGGCCTGCTGCGTCGCGGGGTCTTCTGGGTGACGTACCCGATCGTGGTGGCGTTCCAGCTGCTGGTCAACGGCGTGCTGACCGGCCGGTCGGTGGTGCGCTACCACCCCGACGCCATCCTGGGCGTCCGGCTGGCGTACGCGCCGGTGGAGGATCTGTTGTTCGGGTTCGCGCTGGTGCTGGTCAGCCTGTCGCTGTGGGTGTGGTGGGGGAGGCGCGGCGTACAGCCGCCTGACCATCGGCGCAAGGTGTAATCGGAAGGTCACCATAAGTATCAGCAAGGCGTCTTGCCTCGGCCCGGCGCGGGCCGCACACTGCCCAGGCGCGACTGCGCAGCGCGGCAGGCGGACCGCGGACGGCGCGTCGCCGTCGGGCGCGGGAAAGGGGCGGAAGCGGCAGATGACCAGCGGGGTGCGGGTGGTGGGCGGCCGGTTGGCCGCGGTGCTCGACGGACACCGGCCGGCGGGCGTCTACCGCTGGCTGTCCCGGGCGCATCCGGAGTCCATCCGGCGTGAGGCCGCCGCCGCGGGCTGGGCCACCCACCTGATCGACGGGTGGGGGCTCACCGGCGCCCAGCCGGTGTTCGACCGGTGCGCCCGGGTGATGTCGTTCCCGCTGCGCTTCGCGCACACGTGGGAGGGGCTCACCGACTGCCTGCGGGACCTGACGTGGCTGCCGGCGCTCGGCCACCTGGTGCTGTGGGACCGGGTCGAGATGCTGGCCCAGGCCGACGCGCGCGCCTGGCGGGCGGCGTACCAGGCCTTCGACCAGGCGATCGCCGAGCGGCGGCGGGCCGACGCGCCGCCGCTGTACCTGCTGCTGCGCGGCGGGCCGAGCCACCGGCCGGACGGCCCCGGCGTGCTGCCGGCGCTGTGACCCGCCCGCAGGCCCGCGCCGGCCGGGGGCGCGGCCGGCGGTGCGGCGGGTCCGTCAGCGGCGCCGGTGCGTCGCGGCCTGCGCCAGCTCCCGCAGCGCGCCGCGCGCCTCCCCGTCCAGCGCCACGCCGTCCAGCGCCCGGCGGGCGGCCTCGGTCAGCTCGACGATGCGGTGTTCGGTGCGCGCCAGCGCCCCGGTAGCCGTGATGATCTCGCGCAGCCGGGCGACCCCGGCCTGGTCCAGCGTCGGGTCGCCCAGCCGCGCGGTCAGCTCGGCGCGCTGGGCCGGGTCGGCGGCCTCGAACGCCGCCGCGACCAGGAAGGTGCGCTTGCCCTCGCGCAGGTCGTCCCCGGCCGGCTTGCCGGTGGCGGCGGGCTCGCCGAACACGCCGAGCACGTCGTCGCGCAGCTGGAACGCCTCGCCCAGCCGCAGCCCGTACGCGGAGTAGGCGTCGGTCACCTCGGCCGGCGCGCCGGCCAGGGCGGCACCGATCAGCAGCGGCCGCTCGACCGTGTACTTGGCCGACTTGTAGCACGCCACCTTGCTGGCCAGCTCGGTGGAGGTGTCCCCGGTCGCCTGGGCGAGCACGTCCAGGTACTGGCCGGCGGTCACCTCGGTGCGCATCTCGTCGAAGACCGGTCGGGCCCGGGCCAGGGTCCCCGCGTCCAGCCCGCCGGTGTGCAGCATCTCGTCCGACCAGACCAGGCACAGGTCACCGAGCAGCAGCGCCGCCGAGTTGCCGAACTCGGCCGCGCTGCCGTGCCAGCCCTGCGCGGCGTGCCGCCCGGCGAAGCGGCGGTGCACCGCCGGCTCGCCGCGGCGGGTGTCCGAGGCGTCGATGACGTCGTCGTGGATCAGCGCACTGGCCTGGACCAGCTCCAGCGCGGCAAGGGTGGCCAGCACGGCGTCCGAGTCGGCCCCGCCGGCGCCCCGGTAGCCCCAGTAGGCGAACGCCGGCCGCAGCCGCTTGCCACCGCCGAGCACGAACGCGGTCACCGCGTCGGCCACGGGCTCCAGCGCCGGGTCGATGCCGGCGAGCCGGGTCCGCTGCCGGGCGAGGAAGTCGGCGAGCGCCCGCTCCACGCGGGCCCGGACCGCCGCCCAATCCACGGGGGACAGCAGCGGGCCAGGGGGGATGACAGTCACCCCACGACGCTATCGGGTCCCCGGCGGTCGCGCCGCGGTGAGCCGCCCCGGTGACACCGGCGCACCCGTCGCCGCCCGGGCGACACCCGGGCCACCTGCCCGTCGCCTGCCCACCTCCGCGCGGTCAGCCAGTAGAGTCGGGCCGTGGCACGCGGCATCCCCTCAGTTCAGCCCGGCGGATACCCCGCGGTCGGGCGGCTCATCGCCGACGGCGCGCCGACGTTCTCGTTCGAGTTCTTCCCGCCGCGCACG
>DATMJT010000458.1:0-5470 GCA_035553735.1 Pilimelia sp. | reverse complement strand
CGGTCACCGTGGACGGCCGACCGTACAAGGACGGGCCGGCGGGTTGGGAGCACTTCCGCTGACCGCGGGCGGATGACCCGCCGCCCGCCGCCCGCCACCCGGTCACGTCCGCCGACCGCCGGTGACCGACGGCGTCGGCGTGGTCGTACCCTGCCTGCATGGCCAAGGTCGAGTTCCGGCGCCTGGAGTACGGCGATCCGGTGGTGCAGCGCCTGGTGGGCGACGCGATGGCCGACCTCGGGGCGCGCTACGGCGGCGACGGGGACGAGAGCCCGATCGACGTCGCCGACTTCCGGCCGCCCCGGGGGGCGTTCCTGGTGGCGTTCCTCGACGGCGTACCGGTGGCCTGCGGTGCCTGGCGCAGCCACGGCGACGACGGTGAGCTGGCCGAGCTGAAGCGCATGTACACGGCGCCACACGCCCGGGGGCGGGGGGTGGCCCGGCAGGTGCTCGCCGCGGTGGAGGAGTCCGCCCGCGCCCACGGCCGCCGCCGGATGATCCTGGAGTGCGGCGACCGGCAGCCCGAGGCGATCGCGCTCTACCAGGCGTGCGGCTACGAGCGGATCGAGGACTTCGGCTTCTACCGGGGCCACCCCGGCGTGCGGTCGTTCGGCCGCGATCTCTAGGCCGCCCGGTCCCGCCCGCCCGGCGGGCCGCCGCCGGCACCACCGACGTCGCCCGCCCGGGTCGATCGCAACGAGCGGAGTGGAGAACCATGGACCGTGACGAGCTGCAGCACCGCTTCGCGGCGCTGACCACCGCCCACCTGGCGGACGCCTGCATCCGCGCGGGGCTGCCGGTGCGCTGCGCCCCCGCACCGACCCGCGCCGTCGTGCCCGGCAGCCGCCTGGCCGGGCGGGTGTGCCCGGCCCGGCACGTGGGCAGCGTGGACGTCTTCCTCGAGGCGTTCGAGTCCGCCGCGGCCGGCGACGTGCTGGTGGTGGACAACGGGGGGCGGCTGGACGAGAGCTGCGTCGGGGACCTCGTGGCCCTGGAGGCCCAGGCGGCCGGGCTGGCCGGGCTGGTGGTGTGGGGCCTGCACCGCGACACCGCCGACATCCGGGCGATCGGGCTCCCCGTCTTCAGCCTCGGCGCCGTCCCGACCGGGCCGCGGCGCCTCGACGAGCGCCCGCCGGACGCGCTGCGGTCCGCCCGGGTCGGTGAGTGGACGGTCGATCGCGGGGACGTGGCGTTCGGCGACGACGACGGGGTGCTGTTCGTGGCCGCCGACCGGGTCGGGGAGGCGCTCACCCTGGCCGCCGGAATCCGCGACACCGAGCGTCGTCAGGCCGAGCGCATCCGTGCCGGCACCCCGCTGCGCGACCAGGTGCGGTTCGGTGACTTCCTGGCCCGCCGGCGACAGGACTCCGGCTGGACGTTCCGCGACCACCTACGCGCGGTCGGCGGGGCGATCGAGGAGTAGCCGGGGTGAGGAGTGGGCCGGGGTCAGGCCCGGGCTACCTTGTTGGCCTTGATGCAGGAGGTGCAGACCTGCAGCTTGCGGGTGGTGCCGCCACCGGCCGGCGTGCGGACGGTCTGGATGTTCGGATTCCAGCGGCGGTTGGTCTTCTTCTTCGACCACGGCACGTTGTGGCCGAAGCCCGGCCCCTTGCCGCAGACGTCGCACACGCTAGCCACGGGAATCTCCTGGGATTGAAGCTGCACTGCACTGGAACGGCACGGTCGACGGACCGCGCGGTCGGCGGCCGACACGCGGCCGGACAACCCGGCAAGGCTACCTGACCGAGCGCTCCGCCGGCGAATCGGGGCCGTCGCGGTGGCGGCCCTGGCGCCGGGGCCGCCACCGCGACCGGCGGCCGGTGCCGGGTACGCCGGGCCGCCGGACGCCCCCGCGCCGTCACCGTGCACGTCGGCGGGCGCCAGTAGGCTTTCCGCGTGCTGCACAGCCTGGACGCCGCCGCGGTGCGCCGGTGGTGCGCCGCAGGTGTGGCCGGGCTGCGCCGCCACCGGCGGGAGATCGACGCGCTCAACGTTTTCCCGGTGCCCGACGGAGACACCGGCACCAACCTGTTGCTGACCCTGGAGGCCGCCCAGCGGGCGCTCGCCGAGGCGCCGGGGGCGACCCCGCCCGGCCCGGCCTCGGGCGGCCTGGCCGGCGACGGCTTCCCGGACGCGCCCCCCGCGGGCGACCGTCCGCCGGGCGAGGGTGACGGTCCGCCCGCCGCGGGTGACGGTCCGCCGGGCGCGGGCGACCTCCTGCACCGCCTCGCCCGTGGGGCGCTGCTCGGGGCGCGCGGCAACTCCGGCGTGATCGTCGCGCAGGTGCTCGCCGGGTTGGCGGAGGCGCTCGGCCGCCTGCCGCGCATCGGCGGGCGGGATCTCGCGGACGGGCTGCGGGCCGCCGCCACCGCCGCGTACGCGGCCGTGGCCGAACCGGTCGAGGGCACCGTGCTGTCCGTGGTCACGGCCGCGGCGGACGGCGCCGCGGCGGCCGACCGCGGTGACCTGCCCGCGGTGGTCCGCGCCGCGGCCGGCGCCGCCGCGGCGGCCCTGGCGCGCACCCCCGCCCAGCTGCCCGCGCTGGCGCGCGCCGGGGTGGTGGACGCCGGCGGCCGGGGGGTGCTGGTGCTGCTCGACGCGCTGGTGGAGGTGGTGACCGGCGGCCCGGCGGCGGCCCGGCCCGGGCCGGGCGCCGGGCGGGCGCCGGCGTGCGCCGACCGGCCCGGCGGCCACGCGCCGGTCGCGGGCCCCCGGCGGCCGCGCACCGGCGGCCGGTCGGCGGAGCCCACCGCCTTCGCCTACGAGGTGCAGTACCTGCTGGACGCCCCCGAGCCGGCGGTGCGCCGGCTGCGGGAGGTGCTCGCCGGCCTCGGTGACTCGCTGGCGTTGGTCGGCACCGGAGGCGACGGCGACGGGCCCCCGACGTGGAACGTGCACGTCCACGTCAACGACGTGGGCGCCGCCATCGAGGCCGGCGTCGAGGCCGGTCGGCCCTGGCGGATCAGCGTGACCCGCTTCGCCGACCAGGCGCCGCCCGCCGAGCCGCCCGCGCGCGCCGTGGTCGTGGTCGCCTCCGGCGCGGGCCTGGCGGCGCTGCTGCGGGCAGAGGGCGCCACCGTGGTGCCGGCCAATCCCTCCACCGCCGAGCTGCTCGCGGCCGTACGCGGCACCCGTGCCACGGAGGTGGTGATCCTGCCCAACGATCCGGACGCCCGGGCGGTCGCCGCGGTGGCCGCCACCGAGGCGCACGGCGCGGGGGTGCGGGTGCGGGTCGTGCCCACCCGCTCGCCCGTGCAGGCGCTGGCCGCCCTCGCGGTGCGCGACCCGGGGCGCCCCTTCGACGACGACGTCATCGCGATGGCCGAGGCGGCCGGCGCCTGCCGGTTCGCCGAGGTCTGCCACGCCGCGAGCGACGCGCTCACCGTGGCCGGTCGCTGCCGTCCGGGTGATGTGCTGGCGCTGGTCGACGGCGAGGTGAACGTCATCGGCGCGGAGCTGACCCGCACCTGCCGGGAGCTGCTGGACCGGCTGCTGGGCGGCGGCGGCGAGCTGGTCACGCTGCTGCTCGGCGCGCCGGCGCCCGCGGGCCTGGCCGACGAGCTGCGGGCGCACCTGGCCCGGCACTGGCCGTTCGTGGAGGTGCAGGTGTACCAGGGCGACCAACCGACGTACCCGCTGCTGGTGGGGGTGGAATGAGCGAGCGACTCACGCTGGACACGCCGCTGCGCAAGGCCCTGGGGGAGCGGACCGCCAAGGCGCTGGCGGGCCACCTGGACCTGCACACGGTCGGCGACCTCGTCTACCACTTCCCGCGCCGGTACGACGAGCGGGGCGAGCACACCGACCTGCACTCGCTGACCGTCGGCGAGCAGGTCACCGTGCACGCACAGGTGTTGCGCACGGCGGTGCGCCCCATGCGGGCCCGGAGCGGGCGGCTGCTGGAGGTCACCGTCGGCGACGGCGCCGGAGCGGTGCTCACCTGCACCTTCTTCAACCAGGCCTGGCGGGAGCGGGACCTCAAACCCGGCCGGTGGGGGCTGTTCGCCGGGAAGGTGACGGAGTTTCGCGGCAAGCGGCAGCTCAACGGCCCCGACTACGTCCTGCTGGGTGCGGACGACGACGCCGGCCAGGAGGTCGAGGAGTTCGCCGGGGCGTTCATCCCGGTCTACCCGGCGGCCGCCGCCGTGCCGACCTGGACCATCGCCCGCTGTGTGCGGGTGGTCCTGGACACCCTCGCCCCGCCCGAGGACCCGCTGCCGCCGGCGGTGCGGGCGGGGCGCAACCTGGTCGGCCTGCCCGAGGCGCTGCGGGAGATCCACCGCCCGTCGTCCAAGGAGGCGCTCTACCGGGCCCGGCGTCGGCTGAAGTGGGACGAGGCGTTCGCCGTCCAGCTGACCCTCGTGCAGCGCAAGCAGCGGGCCGCGGCGTGGCCGGCGCGCCCCCGCCCGCGGCGCGACGACGGTCTGCTGGCCGCCTTCGACGCCGCGCTGCCGTTCGAGCTGACCACGGGGCAGCGGTCGGTGGGTGCCGAGATCGCCGCGGACCTGTCCACCGCGCACCCCATGCACCGCCTCCTGCAGGGCGAGGTGGGCTCCGGCAAGACCCTGGTCGCCGTGCGGGCCATGCTGCAGGTGGTGGACGGCGGCGGTCAGGCGGCGCTGCTCGCCCCGACCGAGGTGCTCGCGGCCCAGCACCACCGCGGGATCCTCGCCCTGCTCGGCCCGCTCGGCCGCGCCGGCGAACTGGACGGCGACCCGGCCGGCACCCGGGTGGCGCTGGTCACCGGTTCGCTGGGCGCGGCCGCCCGCCGGCGGGCGCTGGAGGAGGTCGCCTCCGGGGCGGCCGGCATCGTGGTGGGCACGCACGCGCTGCTGTACGAGGGGGTGGACTTCGCCGACCTGGGCCTGGTGGTGGTCGACGAGCAGCACCGGTTCGGCGTGGAGCAGCGCGACGCCCTGCGGGCCAAGGCGGAGCAGCCGCCGCACGTGCTGGTGATGACCGCCACCCCGATCCCGCGCACCGTGGCCATGACGGTCTTCGGCGACCTGGAGGTCTCCACCCTGGCCGAGCTGCCGCGCGGGCGTTCGCCGATCGCCTCGCACGTGGTGCCGGCGGCCGAGAAGCCGGCGTTCCTGGACCGGGCCTGGCGCCGGCTGCGCGAGGAGGTGGCGGCCGGGCACCAGGCGTACGTGGTGTGCCCGCGCATCGGCGACGCCTCGGCCGACGAGGACGCCGGGTCGGGCGCCGACGCGCCCGCCTCGGCCGACGAGGGCCGGCGGGCGCCGCTGGCGGTGCTGGAGGTGGCGCCGCTGCTGGCCGAGGGGCCGCTGCGCGACCTGCGGGTCGGCGTGCTGCACGGGCGGCTGCCGGCCGAGGAGAAGGACGCGGTGATGCGGGCCTTCGCGGCCGGCGCGCTCGACGTGCTGGTCGCCACGACGGTGGTCGAGGTCGGGGTGGACGTGCCCAACGCCACGATGATGGTGGTGATGGACGCCGACCGGTTCGGGGT
>DATMJT010000457.1:0-5637 GCA_035553735.1 Pilimelia sp. | reverse complement strand
GTCCTGACGGCCGACGCCGGGCCGCCCGCCACCGCGGTGGACGGGGTGCTCGACGCGCCGCCCGGGCCCGGCGCCCGCGGGCCCCGCCGCTGGGCGCCGCCCGGCGGGGCCGACGGGGCCGACGGGGCCGGCAACGCGCCGGCGGACACCTCCTTCGTGCTGACCACCTCCGGCTCCACCGGGGTGCCCAAGCTGGTCCCGCTGCCGCACGACGCCGTGGCCCGATTCGTCGCCTGGGCGCACGGGGTGTTCGGGCTCGGGCCGGGCCGGCGGGTGCTCAACTACGCGCCGCTGAACTTCGACCTGTGCCTGCTGGACGTGTGGGCGACGCTGGCGCACGGCGGCTGCGTCGACCTCGTGCCCGGCGACCAGGCGACGCAGCCGGCGTACCTGTTCGAGCTGCTGGACACCCGCGACGTGCACGTGATCCAGGCCGTGCCGATGTTCTACGAGCTGCTGCTGGCCGCCGCCCGCGGCGCCGGGCGGCGCTTCTCCGCGGCCGCGCACGTCATCGTCACCGGCGACGTGATCCGCCCCGCCAGCCTGGCGCAGCTGCGGCGGCTGTTCGACCGGGCCACCCTCTACAACCTCTACGGGTGCACGGAGACCAACGACAGCTTCCTGCACCCCGTCCCGCCGGGCGCCCCGCTGCCGGACCCGCTGCCGCTGGGCCGCCCGCTGCCGGGCGTCGACGCCCTGCTGGTGGCGCCCGACGGTACCCCGGTGGAGGGCGCGGGCGTGGGCGAGCTGTACGTCGCCACGCCGTTCCAGGCTCACGGGTACCTCAACTCCCCGGAGGCCGGGGACCGCTTCGCCGGCCATCCGAGCGGCGCGCACGCCCGGCGCTACTTCCGGTCCGGGGACCTCGTCGCGCGCGACGCCGACGGCGTGCTGACCCTCTCCGGGCGCACCGACGCCCACGTGAAGGTGCGCGGCCAGCGGGTCAACCTGACCGAGGTGGAGCGGGTCCTGGCCGCCCATGACCAGGTCGTCGAGGCGGCGGTGGTGACCACCGCGGACCGGCTCGGCGGCACCGCGCTGCACGCGGCCGTGCGCCGGGCCGCCGGCAGCCGGCTGAACAGCCTGGTGCTGCGCCGGCACTGCGCCGACCACCTGCCCAGCGCCGCCATCCCCACCAGCCTGCACATCGCCGACGACCCGCTGCCGCGGACCTCCACCGGGAAGGTGGACCGCACCCGCATCCGACACACCCAGACGAAGGTGGCATGAGTGGATCACATCCGAGAGATCACCCAGTTCATCGTCGACGAGTTCCTCCCGGACGTGGACGCCGCGGAGCTGGCGCCGGACTACGACCTGGTGGGCGGCGGCGTGCTCGACAGCCTCGGCCTGCTGCGCGTGATCGCCTGGCTGGAGGACCGGTTCGGCCTCGCCGCCGACGACATCGAGCTGGCCCCGGAGAACTTCCAGACCGTCCGTGACATCAACGCCCTGGTCGCCGCCGGCAGCCCGGTGGAAAGCCGCTAGCCGTGGCCGGGGTGCTGAGCGGGCTGGTCAACCGGGCGCCGGTGGACGTGGGGACCTGGCGGGGCTTCTGGGACCGGCTGCACGCCGGCCGGCTGCACCGCGGGGAGGCCGCGGCGGTGCTGGCCTCGCTGTCCACCCGGATGCCCGATCCGGCGACGCTGGCCGCCCTGCTCGACTCGCTGGACGAGCGGCGCCCGCGCCCGGCGGCGCGGTTCGCCGGCGCGGTCAACATCGTGGGCACCGGCGGCGGGCCGCGCACCGTCAACATCTCCACGGCGGCCGCCCTGGTCGCCGCCGCCCAGGGCGTACCGGTGATCAAGACCGGGTCGCGCGGCTACTCCGGCGGGGTCGGCTCCTTCGACCTGCTCGACCGGTTGGGCATCCCGCTGCTGGACAGCCACGAGGCGGTGGGTGAGGCGCTGGCCCGGTGCGGGGTGGCGTTCGCCGGCTACTTCGTCTACCCGGCCGAGGTGGCGCTGCTGGTGCGGGCCGTGGCCCCGCTGGACATCCGCACGCTCGGCCGCTTCGTCAACGCCGTCGGGCCGTTCCTGGCCGACGTGCCGGTGCCCGTGCAGCTCACCGGCGTCGCCGACGCGGCGCGGCGCCCGGCCCTGGCCGCCCTCGCCCGACGGGAGTGCCGGCGCGCGCCGGGCGGGCGGCGGATCTGGCTGTGTGACAACGACCTCGGCGCCGACGAACTGGTCAGCTTCGCCGGCAACGCGCTGCACCCGCCCGACGGCGCCGCCCCGGTGCCGCTGCCCGCGGGCGCGGTCGCCCCGGCCGGCGGCGACCTGGCCGACCTGGCCCCCGCGGCGGACCCGGCCTCGGTGGTCGGGCGCTTCCGCGCCCTGCTGGCCGGCGAGGCACCGCCCGCCGCCGTGCGCACCGTGTGCCTCAACGCCGCCGTGCTCGCCGCGCTGGCCGGCGGGGGGCCGCCGTCGCCCGACGGGCTGCGGTCGGCGTACGCGGGCAGTGTCGAGGTGGTCACCGGCGGGCACGCGCTGCGCCTGCTCGACCGGGTGGCGGCCACCGTCGGGGCCCGCGGTGCGTAGCCCGGCCGACGCGGCGGCGCCCGGACCCACGGCGGCGCCCGGACCCGCGGCCGCTGCCCCCGGTGTCGCGGCCGCTGCCCCGGCGGGACCGGCGGCGTTCTTCGCCGGCCGCCGCGCCGGCGGCGGGCCGGGACTGGGGCTGTTCCTCAACGCCGGCGACCCGCCGCTGCCGGTGCTCGCCGACGTGGTGGCGATGCTCGACGAGCGGCGCGTGGACTGCCTGGAGCTGGCCGTGCCGTTCCCCGACTCGGTCACCGACGGCCCGGTGATCCGGGCCTCCGCCGGGCGCGCCCTGGCCCGGGGCGTCACCGCCGACGCCGTGCTCGGCTTCGTGGCCGCCGTGCGGCCCCGCCTGGCGCACCTGCGGATCGCCCTGCTGGCCGACTTCCACCACACCGTGCGCCCCGCCGGCGCGCCGGAGTTCCTGCGCCGGGTGCACGGCTGCGGCGCCGACGGCGTGCTGGTGCACGGTGCACCGCCGCGCTGGCGCCCGCGGCTGCACGAGACGTCCGCCGCGCTGGGCCTGCCGGTCGTCGCCACCTGCTACGCCACGTCACCGCCCGCCGTCGTCGCGCAGGCCGCCCGCGAGGCCACCGCCTTCGTGTACCTGGTCGCCCACTACGGCCGCTCGGGCACCGCGCCCGCGCCGGACCACGCGGCGCTGACCGCGACGCTGGCCGGCCTGCGGGCGCGCACCGGCGCCCCCGTGGCCGTCGGGTTCGGCGTCCGCGACGGCCGCGACGTCGCCGCGGTGGGCCGGCTCGGCGCCGACGCGGCGCTGGTCGGCAGCGCCGCGGTCTCCCACGTCGCGCACGCCCAGGCGGTGGGCGGCAACCCCGTGGACGGGCTGGAGCGGTTCGTCCACCAGCTACGGGCAGCAACCACGTAAGGAGGCACACCATGATCATTCGGCATCTGGCGGACGTGAAGACCGTGGACTGGGGCAACGGCACCAGCCGGCGCTTCCTGCTCGCCGCCGACGGGATGGGCTACACGCTGACCGACACGGTCGTGCGTGCCGGCACCAAGTCGCGGCTGGAGTACCGCCACCACCTGGAGGCGTGCTACTGCATCGACGGCCGCGGCTCGGTCATCGACCTCGCCGGCAACGAGCACGCCATCGAGGCCGGCACCATGTACGCGCTGGACAAGCACGACCCGCACTACCTGGTGGCCGCCCCCGACAGCGACCTGCGGCTGGTGTGCGTGTTCTCCCCGGCCCTGCGCGGCGACGAGCGGCACAACCTCGACTCCGCCGAGTTCTCCCACTACTGAGCCAGCACCAGCGAGGAGTTGACCGTGATTCGGTGGTCGGAGGACCAGCAGGCGCTGCGCGCGGGCGTGGTGGCGTGGTGCGCGGCGCTCAACGAGGGCCACCTGGCCCGCGACGCCGCGGCGACGTTCGACCCGGACGCCTGGAAGCTGGTCCGCGAGTCCGGGGTCCTCGGCCTGCCGTACGGGCGGCGGTGGGGAGGTCTGGAGCAGGACCTCCTCACCACCATGTACGTGCTGGAGGGGCTGGGCCACGGCTGCCGCGACGGCGGGCTCGCCTTCTCGGTGACCACGCACCTGGTCAGCGTCGGCGTCCCCGTCCAGCGCTTCGGGTCGGCGGAGCTGCGGGAACGCTACCTGCCGGGCCTGGTCGACGGTGCCACCATCGGCGCGCACGCCATCAGCGAGCCCGACGCCGGCTCCGACGCCCTGCGCATGCGCACGTCGGCGCGGCGCGACGGCGACCGCTGGATCCTGCACGGCAGCAAGGCGTTCGTCAGCAACGGCCCGGTGGCCGACGTGTTCACCGTCTACGCGCGCACCCGCGCGGGCGGCGGGCCGCTGGGCATCAGCGCATTCGTGGTGGAGCGGGGCACCCCCGGGCTGACCGTCGGCCCGCCCGTGGCGAAGATGGGGTTGAGGACCTCGCCGATGGCGGAGCTGTTCCTCGACGAGTGCGCGGTGCCCGCCGGCAACCTGATCGGCCGACCCGGCGCCGGGTTCCTGATCCTCGACCACGTGATGAAGTGGGAGATCCTCTGCTCCTTCATCGTCAACGTCGGCGAGATGCAGCGCCGCTTCGAGCGGTGCCTGGAGTACGCCCGCACCCGCGAGCAGTTCGGCTCGCCGATCGGTGCCTTCCAGGCCGTCTCGCACCGGATCGTGGACATGAAGGTGCGGCTGGAGACCGCCCGCCGGTGGCTGTACGACACCGCCGCCCGGCTGCAGGCCGGCGAGAACGTCACCGTCGACGTGGCCATCGGCAAGCTGCTGGCCAGCGAGGCCAACCTGGCCTCGGCGCTGGCCGCGGTGCACCTGCACGGCGGCAACGGCTACATGGCGGAGTTCGGCCTGGAGGCCGACCTGCGCAACGCCGTCGCCGGCACCATCTACTCCGGCACGTCCGACATCCAGCGCAACCGCATCGCGGCCATGCTGGGGCTGTGAGGGGGCGCCCGCCATGTCCACCGCCCGCACCGAGTTCCTCGACCACGACGCCCCCGAGGTCGCCGCCCTGGTGCGCCGCGCCGGCGGCGACACCCCCCGCGAGCGGGCGGTGCGCCTGTACTACGCGGTCCGCGACGGCGTGCGCTACGAGGTGTTCGGCGCCGACCTGTCCCGGGCCGGGCTGCGCGCCAGCGCCGTCCTGCGCGGCGGCAGCGGCATGTGCATCCACAAGTCCATCGTGTACGCCGCCGCGCTGCGCGCCGCCGGCGTGCCCAGCCGGCTGGTCTTCGCCGACGTGCGCAACCACCTGGCCTCCCCGCGGCTGCGGGAGCTGGTCGGCGGGGACCTGTTCACCTGGCACTGCCTGACCGCCGTGCGGCTGGACGGCCGCTGGGTGCGGGCCACCCCGGTGTTCAACCGCACGCTGTGCCGACTGTTCCGGATCGCGCCGCTGGAGTTCGACGGCGCCGCCGACAGTCTGCACCACCCGTTCGACACCCAGGGGCGTCGGCACATGGAGTTCGTGCGCGAGCACGGCGAGTTCGACGATGTGCCCTTCGACCGGATGGTCCGCGGGCTGCGGGCGGCCCACCCGCGGCTGTTCGCGACCGCCACCACCCTGGCCGCCGGGTCCCTGGTGGCCGCACCGACCCGACCC
>DATMJT010000456.1:0-5745 GCA_035553735.1 Pilimelia sp. | reverse complement strand
CTGCCGGCGACACCACGCCCACCGACCCGAACGGTGGGCGTGGTGTCCCCTCCCGTTCCTGCCTTCGTCTCGGAGGTGCCCTGCGGTGATCAGTCCTCTGGTGCGCCGGCGCCGGCTCGGCGCTGAACTACTGAGATTGCGCGAGCGGCACGGGTACTCCTCCGACGGCCTGGCCCGCGCGGTCGGCGTCAGCCGGCAACGCATCTCCCGACTGGAGAACGGCCACGTCGGACCCGACCTCGACGAGGTCATGCGCATCCTCGACGTCCTCGCTGTTAGCGAGGATGACTGGACCCGAATCATGGACATCGCCCGGCAAGCCCAGGAACGCGGCTGGTGGGAGAAGTTCGCCGACGAGATGGGCCCCCGCCAAGCCCTCTACGCCAACCTCGAAGCCGGCGCCACCATGATCCGCGAGTACCAGATGACCTTCCTACCCGGCCTGCTGCAGACCCCGCTGTTCACCGAAGCCCGCGTCCGCGCCGACCAGGCCGCCTACCCCGACGGGTTCCACCCGGACAAAGCCGTACAGGCACGCGCCGCCCGGCAGCGGATGCTGCACCGCCCCGGCGGCCCCACCTACGAGGTCATCATCGACGAACTGGCCGTACGCCGGCACGCCGCCCCACCCGACGTCGTCGCCGCGCAACTCGACCACCTCGCCGCCGTGGGCCACGACCACGAGAAGATCACCATCCGGGTGCTGCCCGTCGCCGCCCGCATTACCGGGCACGCAGTGCCCCGCTCGGCGTTCTCCGCTTACACCTACCCCGACGACCCACCCGTCGTCGCGGTCGACACCGCCACCTCGGACCTCCTGCTCACCGAACCCGCCTACGTGGCCCGCTACGCCGCCCTCTACCAACGACTCGCCCAGGCCGCGATGAACCCGTTGGACAGCCTGGACTTCCTCGCCACCGTGGCCGAGGAGCTATCCCACCAGACAGGGAGAACACCGTGACCCAGCAGTTCACCGGATGGCGCAAGTCCAGCCGCTCCAGCGGCGGCGACAACTGCGTCGAAGTCGCCACCACCACCGACGGGGCCACCATCGGCGTCCGCGACTCCAAGAACCCGACTGGCCCCGTCCTGGCGTTCACCCGCCAGGAGTGGGCCGCGTTCGTCGGCGGCGTCCACGACGGCGAGTTCGATCTCTGAGCCGTCGCGTCGCTCGGCGGGCCGCCTGTGGCAGTGGGCCTGCGGCAGCGCGCCCGGTCCGTCGAGCGACGACGCTGCGGGCTTGATCCGAAACCGGGCACAATGGCATCCTTTCCGCAACAGCACCAGCCTTGCCCAGCGGATTGACAGCCGTTTCGCCCAGCCGCCGACGGAGGGAGGCGCGGGTTCATGGCGGGATACCTGCCTAACATTCAGCTCAGCGAAGCTCGGCGGCGGCTGCGGTCAGCGTCGGGGTCCGGGTTGGAGATGTCGAGGCAGGAACTCGCTGAGGCGATCAACGCCTTCCTCTACCACCGTCACCGCGAGCTGGGCCGCTCTGGCGCGCCGCCCTGCGTCGACGGGCATGCCATCGCCGCCTACGAGCGAGGGCGGCACCGCTGGCCGGGCGCGGACCTACGCGAGGCATTCCGGGCTGTGCTCGGCGTCGCCGCCGACGCGGACCTCGGGTTCCACATCACGAGGCGGCGCACTGCAACTGCAACCGGGCCTGCGGCGGGCGCATGGTCGCCGCGGGACCGTGGCTCGCTGGAACGACTACGCCGGAACGTGCACGAGGGAGTCAGCCCCGCTGGTACCGGCCGGGCCGACCTCGATGAGTGGGAACGGACCGTCCACGAGTACGGCCGTCGGACCAGAAGCAGCCCGGCAGCCGTACTACTGCCAGAGCTTGCCGCCGGCCTGAACGAGCTGGGCGCACGCCTTCAAGGCCGGCACCCCGCGTCCACACAGCGTCGACTTACCCGCGCCACCGCGCAGATGGCCGGGCTGGTCTTCCTCACCCTGATCAAGCTCGACCAGCCAGCAACGGCTCGGGCCTGGGCCCGGACCGCCCGAGTCGCCGCGGACGAGGCCGGCGACCCGGGCGTGCATTCCTGGGTCCGCGCGCAAGAGGCGTACGTGCACTTCTACGGCGGTGACCTGCCCGAGGCGATAGCTGTGGCCGCGCACGCCCGAGAACTCGCCGGTTCCACCGCCTGCGTCGGTACCTGCCTGGCCGCCGCTCTGCAAGCCCGCGCCCACGCCGCTCTCGGCCAACACCGCGAAACGCGCACCGCCCTGGCGGCGGCCGAGACCGTACTCGGCCGGCTCGACACCGCCTCCACCACGGCGTCGGCGTTCGGGTACAACGAGGCCCAATTGCGGTTCCACGAGGGAAACGCCTACACCCACCTCGGCACCACCCGAGCCGCGACGCGCGCCAGGACGCGGCTCTGGCGCTGTGCCCGACCACTGACTACCTCGACCGCACCCTGATCCACCTCGACCGTGCCGCGTGCCTGGCCCACGAAGGTGACAGCCGAGCGGCCGCCACCGCCACGATCGGGGCTTTGACCAGGTTGGCCGACGACCAACGCCCAGGGCTGATCACCACCCGCGCACGTCAGATCCTGCAGCGCATTGCGCACCAGGACCGCGCCTTGGCCGAAGCCACCGAACTGCACGACCTGCTGCTGCACACCAACCCGCCCGGAAGGTAGCCCCGTAGTGATCGACGTCGTCCCCGCCACCCCGCAGGACGTACCCGCCCTCGTTGACCTGCTGGAAGAGATGGACCGCTTCTACGGCGAAACCCATTTCGACCCGCGCGAGCAGCGCACAGCTCAGGTCACCGAGTTGCTGTTCGGAGACCTACCACCGGCCCGGGTCCTGCTGGCCAAGGACAATACGCACGTCGTCGGCTTCGCCGCCTACACCTTCCTGTGGCCCGCCGTCGGTATCACCCGGTCCCTCTATCTCAAAGAGCTGTACGTCCGGCAAGCTCAGCAGCGACGGGGGATCGGCACCACGCTCATGCGCGCCCTCGCGGACATCGCCGTCGAGCACCGATGCAGCCGGCTCGAATGGACCACCGACCGGGACAACAGCGACGCCCAGAAGTTTTACAGCCGGCTCCCCGCACCCATCCACAACGGCAAGCTGTTCTACCGTCTCGACACCGACGAAATCGCGAACGTCGCCGGCTAACCCCGTGCCGGAAGTGCTGCGCGGTGGCTAGCGGGTACTCCGGCGCGGTGCAGGTGGCGTGTAGGTTCGCTCCGCAAGTTCGTGGACCGGATGCGATCCACGGAGAGCCTTGCCACGGTCCAGAACCACATCAAAACACGCCAGCGGACAACTCCCGGCGGTTGACACTCATTTCGCCTTAACTCCACGACACCAAGCGATGACGGAGCGTGAATAAATGGTTCACTTCTGCCCGGAATGGGCCATTCGGTCAAAATAGGCTAAGTACGCTGCCCGATTGGCCGACATCAACCCTGCGTAACCATCGGCGAGACTGGCTCGGATTTCGGGCGTGAGGTGATCACGTTCGGACGGGGTTCGGGGAGGTGCTGGCTGTGGGTGTCCGGATGCGCGGGTTCCGGGCTGTTGCCGGCCTGGTGTTGCTAGGTGTGCTGGTCAGCGGCTGTGCGGATGATGTTGAACCACGCGCGTTGCCGTCCGCTTCCTCGCAGGCGGCGTCGCCGCCGGTGTCGCCGTCCGCCACGACTTCAACTGCCCGTGAGATCGCAGAGCGTGACGCCTTGGCCTCGTACCGGGGGCTGATGCAGGCGTGGGTCGACGCCGCGAAGGTCGCGAACCCGGATCACCCTGCGCTACGCCGTTACGCCCAGGGCGAGGCCCTCAAAATCTTCGTCACGGCGCTATTCGGCAACCAGCTCCACAAGAAAGTCGTTCTCGGGGAAATGGGAACAGACCCCAAGGTTGTGGGCGCGGTTCCGATTGATGGTCCGACCTCGGTGAAGATTGCCGATTGTCTCGATGACACGCGCTGGCTGGAGCACAAGAAGTCCGGCGGCTTGTGGGACAACAAGCCCGGCGGTCGCCGCCACACCACGGCTCTCGTGACCAAGACGAAGGCCGGTTGGAAGGTCACGGACATCGTGATGCAGGAGTACGGCTCATGCTGACCTATTGGGCTCGCCGGGCCATCGCCTTCGGCCTGGCGGGCACGGTCCTCGTACCGGGGGTTCCTGCCTACGCCGGTGGCGGAAACGTTCCCCTGCCCAGGCCGCCATGCACGCCGCGGACATGCGAGGTCGGGGTCGAGCTTCCTGGCGTCCCCGGTTCCGGTGGTCCAGGCACCGGCGACGGCAACGGTGGTAGCAGTTCCGAGCCGTCGCCGTGCACCTACGAGATGGTCAGTCCGACCGAAGGAACGGTCGGCGGTGTGGGCGGCCAGCCGGACGGGCCGGGCGCCTGGTACTGGAAAGTCTGCTCGGCGAACGGCGTCAGCACGAGTGAGCTGGTGCGGCTGCCATCGCCGCCGGTGGTGACGCCGGAGCAGTTGGCCCAGCGGGCGCGGGAGCGCATCACCTTGCCCTCGGTGCAGGTTCGGGTGAACCCGGCGGGGACGACGTTGGTGAACCTGCCGACCTGGTTGGCGATGACCGGCGGGTGGGACCCGCAGTCGGCTACCGCGTCAGTGCCGGGACTGTCGGCCACCGTGACGGCGCGGCCCACCCGGGCGGTGTGGACGGTCGGGGACGGGTCCACGGTGACGTGTACCGGCCCAGGGACGCTCTACCAGCCCGGCGTTCACCACCCGCGGGCCGAGTCGCGGACGTGCGGTTACACGTACCGGCGGTCGTCGGCGGGGATGCCGGGTGAGGCGTTTCGGGTGTCGGTCACGGTGTCGTGGCAGGTCGCTTGGTCCGGCGGTGGGCAGAACGGGACGTTCGACGGGATGACCACGAGCGGGTTCACGCTGCTGCGGGTCGAGGAGTCCCAGACGGTGATCAGGTAGCCGCAGCACCCCGAGGGGTGCGCGGTTCGGGGAGGCGATGGTTCATGACGCTCGGTGTCGTATCGGCGCCGGCTCACACAGCCGGTACGGCTGCCGTGGGGCGTGGTCCGTGGAAGGCGCGTAGGGGTCGGCGGTTGCCGTTCTACTCCACCGGCGTCCTCGTGCTCGTTGCGGCGGTGGTGGGGTGTGCGTGGTTGGTGTCCTCGGCCGGGGACCGCACGCAGTTCATCGCCATCACCCGGCCGGTGGCGGCCGGGCAGGTGATCGCGGCTGCGGATCTGCGGGCGGTGTCGGCGGTCAACGACGCCGAGCTGGGCCTGGTAGCGGCGGGTCAGGCGTCCGAGGTGGTGGGCCGTACGGCGGCGGTGCCGCTGCTGCCGGGCACGTTGTTGCAGCCGGCGATGCTCGGCGAGGCGGTGTTCCCGGCCCGGGATCGGGTGGTGGCGTCGTTGGCGCTCAAGCCTGGCCGTTACCCGCAGCACCTCGCGGCGGGGGCGAGCGTGTCCGTGTTCGTTTCGCAAAGCTCGCCTGCCGAGGGCGGCCAGAGCGCGACGGTGTCCCCGGCACGAGTCGCCGCAGTGGTCCTCGGGGTGGATCTAGCCGGTGACGGGCAGGGCGCCACAGTCGTCACGCTGGAACTGGCCCGCAAGGACGCAGCGGCGGTGGCCGGCGCGCCGGCCGAGAGCGTGATGGTGATGCAGATCGCGCCGGGCGGTGACTGATGCCGCTTGTCGTTGTCAGCGCCGTGAAGGGCCGCCCCGGCGTGAGCACCGTCGCGCTGGGCTTGGCTGTCACGTCGCGGGCTGCCGCGGTGGTGG
>DATMJT010000455.1:0-6300 GCA_035553735.1 Pilimelia sp. | reverse complement strand
GTGCTGGTCGCGCTCGGCGTAGAACGAGGCGAAGGGCACGACGCCGCCGAGCGCGACCAGCACCATCCGGCGCAGGGACCACTGGGCCCGCCGGCCGAGGTCGGCGGTGGCCAGCAGGTACAGCACGTAGAGGAAGCCGTGCGCCGGGCCGATCGTCTCCACCACGACCGGATCGGCCGCCAGGTACTTCATCGGCATGCCGATGACCATGAGAACGATCAGCACGACGCCGACCACGTACGAAATCGCCCGAAACCGTCGCAGCGCAGCACCCACCAGGTCCGTCCTTGTCTGTCGGGGTCAGCCGGGGTAGTCCGCCGGCCGGGCGCCGGGGTGGGCGGCCAGCCAGGCGAGGAAGCGGTTGTATTCAGCGAGTTCGGGGTCGTCGGCGTCCACGCGGACCCCGGCCGGTCGGTGCACCACCGGCCGACCGAACCCAGCGGCGCCGGCAGGAGCGGGGACAGCCGGCGGCGCCGGCTCGGCGCGGTTGCCGGCGTCGGGCTCCGGCTGGCCGGTCCGCAGGGCCGCGCGGATCTCCCGGACCCACACCAGCACCACGAACCCGGCGAACAGCGGCCACTCGAACGCGTACGCCCAGCTGAGGGAGTTGCCCCCGACCGCGCGGCGCACCTGCCACCAGCCGAGCACCAGGAACCCGGCCACGAGGACCAGCGCGACCGCGTGGCGTACCAGCCACCCGGCGGTCAACACCCGTCGCATGGCCCCAGGGTAGCGACCGCCCGGCGGGGCCGACGGCGCGCACCGGCGGTGCCCGCCGCGCCCGGCCCGGCGTCGTCGGGGAGGGGTTGCGCTTGACGCAGCGTCAACTCGTACCGTGTGTGCGGAGCGACCGGAGGAGGATCCATGGCCTGGTCCACCGCGCAGGTCGCGCGGATGTCCGGGGTCACCTCCCGGACGCTGCGGCACTACGACGCCATCGGGCTGCTCCGGCCGGCCCGGGTCGCCGGCACCGGCCTGCGGTACTACGAGCGCGAGCAACTCCTGCGCCTGCAGCGGATCCTGTTGCTGCGGGAGCTGGGCCTCGGCCTGCCCGCCATCGCCCGGATCGTGGACGGCCGCGAGGACGCGGCCGCCCAGCTGCACCGGCACCACCGGTGGCTGGTCGCCGAGGGCGAGCGGCTCCACCGGCTCGCCGCCACGGTGGCGCGCACCATCGAGGAGTTGGAGGGAGGTGAAGCAATGGATACGGACTCGCTGTTCGAGGGCTTCGACGCCGACCGCCAGGCCCGCTACGAGGCGGAGCTGGAGGAGCGATACGGCGCACCGGTGCGGCCGCACATCGCCGAGAGCAGGCGGCGCATGGCCGAGCGCGGGCCGGCGGACGAGGCCCAGCTGGCACAGCGGTGGGCGTCCTTCGGCGCCCGCCTGGTTCCGCTCATCGAGGCCGGCGCGCCGGTGGAGGACCCTCGGGTCCAGGCCGTCGTGGCCGAGCACCACGTCTGGTTGACCCACTACTGGACGCCCGACCGGGCCTCCTACGCCGGGCTCGGCCAGCTCTACGTCGACGCGCCGGACTTCCGGGCCCGCTTCGACGCCGCGCATCCGCGGCTGGCGGAGTACCTGCGGGACGCGATGGCGTGCTACGCCGCCACGGCCCTGGAGCCGGCCCCCAAGCGCTGACCGGCGGACCGACGCGTGGGAGCTGCAGATCCCCGCGTCGGTGCAGCACCGCCCTCGGCATCCGGGCCGACGCCGCCGTTTGGCCGCCCCCGGCCGCGGAAACAACCAGGGCAGGCTTTTCGACGAAGGGGCCCTGATGACGCACACCGAGCCACCCACCGAGATCGGCATCGACCCGGCCGGGCTCTCCGACGACGACCTGCTGCGGGAGCTGCGCAGCCTGCACCGGACCCGGCTCGACACGCTGCGGCACGGCGCCGAGCAGGCGCTCGACAACCACCTGCGGCGCACCGCCGAGCTGGAGACGGAGTACCTGGCGCGGCACCCGGGACGGGAGATCGACCCGAACCGCCTGCGGGGGGCCGACGACGACGGCGCGGACCGCGAGGCGCAGCGCCTCGGCCCGTGGGACGCGGGCCCCAGCCGGCACGGGTGACCGGCGATGGGCGCGTCCGACCCGCGGTCAGCGGGTGGGGTGCTCCCCGACGGCGTCGGCGCGCCCCCAGCGGCCGGGCACCCCGCGCAGCGCCAGGTGGCCGATCGGATGCGGCAGGTGAGGGTTGACCGACAGGCCCGACGCCCCTGGCTCGAGACCGAGCATCACCCGGATCAGCAGTAGCGGGGCGCCGGTCGCCCACGCCTGGGGTGAGCAGGCCGTCGGGTAGACCACCGGAACCTCGGTGTTGCGCCGGGGGTAGCCGGCGAAGGCCTCCGGCAGCCGGTAGCCGACGTGCCGGGCCGCCTCCAGCAGGGCGATCGCCAGCCGGTTGGCCTCCTCCCGGCGGCCGTAGCGGACCAGCCCGGCGGCGATCAGCGACGTGTCGTGCGGCCACACCGTGCCGTTGTGGTACTCGATCGGGTTGTACACCGGCTGGCCCTCGGCCAGGGTGCGCACCCCCCAGCCGGAGAAGAGCTGGTCCCCGCACAGGTGGGTGACCAGCGGCGGCACCCGCTCGGGCGGGACGATGCCGCTCCACAGCAGGTGACCGATGTTGGAGGTCAGCGTGGGGACCGGGTTCTTCGCCCCGTCCAGCGCGAGCGCGTAGAAGCCCCGGTCGGCCAGCCAGAACTCGCTGTCGAACCGGCGCTGGAGCTTGTCGGCGCGGGCGTCGAGGTGCTCGGCGTACTCCCGGTCCGCCCAGACCTCGCGGGCCAGCCGGGCCGTGCGGCGCAGCGCGTCGTAGGCGTAGCCCTGGATCTCGCAGGTGGCGATCGGCGCCGAGGCCACCTCGCCGTCCGGATGGACGATGGAGTTCCACGAGTCCTTCCAGCACTGGTTGACCAGGCCGGTCTCGGGGTTGCGGGTCTGGTACTCGATGAACCCGTCGCCGTCGGAGTCGCCGTGCTCCTCCATCCAACGCACCGCGGCCCGGGCCGCCGGCTCCAGCTCGCGCACCGTCTCCACGTCGCCGGTCCAGCGCTCGTACTCGTCGAGCACCACCAGGAACAGCGGCGTGGAGTCGGCGGCGCCGTAGTACGGCGACTGCGGGCGCTCGCCGAAGTGCGCCATCTCGCCGAGCCGCAGCTCGTGCAGGATCTTGCCGGGCTCGGCGTCGCGCAGGTCGTCGGACTCCGTGGCCTGCTGTGCGGCCAGCGCCCGCAGCGTGGTGCGGGCCAGCTCCGGCACGAACGGCAGGGCCTGGTAGCTGGTGAGCAGGCTGTCGCGGCCGAACACGGCCATGAACCAGGGCAGCCCGGCCGCCGGCAGCGACGCCGACTGCTCCGGGTAGGGGTAGAAGCGCAGGGCCGCCAGGTCCACGATGCTGCGCCGGTAGGTGGCGCGCAGGTCGTGCCAGTCGGTCTCCACCCGTGGCGCCACGGCCAGCCACTGGGAGAGACTGGCCGGCATGTCGGGGCAGTGCGCCCGCTTGGGGAGCGGGCGGCCCTCCTCCACGGCGACGTCGATTTCGATCAGGCCGGTCCAGGACTCGCGCGGCGCCAACGGCAGGCGGAACGTCAGCGACTCCTCCGTGAAGAAGGCCCCGGGTGCGCGCAGGTGGGTCTCCCGGACGAAGTCGTCGCGCCGGTAGCCGAGCACCAGCCGGTCGCCCTCCCACCGCCGGTACGGCTTGCCGCGCTTGGACAGCCCGTCCTTGACCTCGAACACGTCGGCGAAGTCGGCGTCGAACAGAAACGACAGCTCCATCTGGATGGACTTGGTGCTGTGGTTCTGGATCTCGACGCTCTCGCGCATGCCCCGGGCCACCTCGCGGCGGCGGATCACCGACAACGAGGGGTTGCGGTAGATGGTGCCGGTCGGCTCGACCAGGAAGAAGGCCGCCTCGTCGTACTCGATGGTCTCGGCGGAGAGCACGTCGAGTTCGCGGCCGTTGAGCCGCAGCTGCCATCGGGACAGGTGCCGCATGTCGCGGTAGAACAGGCCCACCGGGGCGTCCGGCGCGGCGTGCACGTCGCCGCGGCGGTCGCTCACCACGAACGTGCTTCCCTGCAGAATGCTGATCAATCGGTCGGGCACCGCACCCCCTCCGGACCGCCTGCCACGCGCCAGCCGGTCGGGCCGGCATTGCACCGCCTGTCCCTCTTTCTACCCTGCCGGTGCGACGGCTTGGTGCCAACCACTCGAAGAAGTGAACAAGGTTGCCAGGTTGATTTGTGCAGAATGTGGGTATAACGGCCGCCGGGCCGGGGGGATGGCCTCCTGGCCATGGAGGTGCCCACGATGGAGAAGGAAGCTGGTCAGTCAGACGATCGTCCCTTGAGAATCGCGATGGTCGTGCCGCCCTGGTACGAGGTGCCACCGCCCGGTTACGGCGGCCTCGAACAGGTGTGCGCCGCGCTCATCGACGGCCTGGTGGCCCGGGGTCACGACGTCACGCTCTTCGGCTGCGGGGAACGCACGGGGACCAGGGCGCGGTTCGTCAGCACGGGCCCACCCCAGTTCCGCCGACTCGGCGAGCTCCTCCCGGAGCTCACGCACGTGGCGAGAGTGAACGAGCTGCTGGAGCGTGGTCGGTTCGACGTGATCCACGACCATACGATGGCGGGGCCGCTCTCGGCGCTCACCCGCAAGGCCCCGACGGTGCTCACCATGCACGGGTGCCCGCGCGGGGAGCAGGGGGAGTACTTCCGGCACCTGGACCGGCGGATGGGCCTGGTCGCCATCTCCTACTCGCAGCGGCGGCTCGCCCCGCAGCTGCCGTGGGCCGCCGTGGTGCACCACGGGATCGCCGCGGTCGAGTCGCCGCGCACCGAGCCCGGCGACGGCCCGGTGCTGTGGCTGGCGCGGTTCTGCGCGGACAAGGGCCCGGAGCTGGCCATCGCCGCGTGCCGGGAGGCCGGGCTGCCGCTCGTGCTGGCCGGCAAGTGCAACGAGGAGAACGAGAAGCGGTACCTCGACGAGGTCGTCAACCCGCTGCTGGGACCGGACGTGGAGCTGGTGGTCAACGGCGACCGGCAGACCACCTCCGAGCTGCTCCGCCGGGCGCGCTGCCTGATCATGCCGATCACCTGGGAGGAACCGTTCGGCATGGTGATGATCGAGGCGATGGCGCTGGGCACGCCCGTCGTGGCGCTCAACCGCGGCGCGGTGCCGGAGGTGGTCAAGCACGGCCGTACCGGCTTCGTCTGTGAGCGGCCCGAGCAGCTGCCCGACGCGCTGCGGCGGGTCGGGCTGATCGACCCGGCCGACTGCGTGGCACACGTGCGCGACCGGTTCTCGCCGGACCTGATGGCCCGCGGGTACGAGCAGGTGTACCGGTGGGCGATCCACCGGACCCCCGCCGTGCACCGCGCCGCGTCCGGCAGCGGCCGGACGGGCCTGGCGGTGGCCGGTCAGAAGGCCGAGCCGCTCGCCGGCGGAGGCTGGCCGGCGGCCTGACGCCGCGGCACACCCGGTGGCCCCGCCCGACCGGCGGAGCCACCGGCGTGTCGGCGGACCGCGCCGGGATGGTTCGGCCCCGCCGGGGCGGGTATGCCGGAGCGGACGCGGATCCGGCGAAAGGCGTGCACGATGACTCAGGCGCAAGAGGACCAGTCGGCCACCCGGCCGCAGGGCGGCGAGGCGGCCGGTCGTTCCCCGGGCGGCGGCGATGCGGCCAGCCGGGCGCGGGAGGGCGGTCAGTCGGCGCCCGGAGGGGCCCGCGGCCCGGCTTCGGCGGTGCGGCGGCGGCTGGCCGCGCTGCGGCAGGCGTACGCCCCGCACGAGGCCCGCCCGCTGGGCGGGTACATCGCGGCCATGACCACCTTCGCCGGCGCGGTGGGCGGCCTGGCAGCGGCCGCCCGGCTCACCGGGCGGCCGCTGCCCGAGCGGCCGGAGCTGGCGGACGTGGCGCTGCTCGGTGTGGCCACCCACAAGCTGAGCCGGGTGCTGGCCAAGGACGCGGTGACCAGCCCCCTGCGGGCACCGTTCACCCGCTACCAGGAGCCGCAGGGCAGCGCCGAGGTGGGCGAGGAGGTGCGGGCGCCGCGCGGCAGCCGGGCCCACGCCCTGGGTGAGCTGCTCACCTGCCCGTTCTGCCTGGCGATGTGGGTGGCGGCCGGACTCACCGGTGGGCTGGTGCTGGCGCCGCGACTCACCCGCACCGTGGCGGCCGGGCTGAGCGCCGTCGCGCTGTCGGACTTCCTGCAGCTGGCGTACGCGGCGGCCAAGCGGGCCGCCGAGGGCGGTGGCTCCGACGACGCCGACGAGCGGTGACGGCC
>DATMJT010000454.1:0-5392 GCA_035553735.1 Pilimelia sp. | reverse complement strand
GCCGAACACCACGCGTATGGTCGCCCGGACCGGGGCCAGCGACGCGTCGGCGCCGGGGACCGCCAGGGCGCCGCGGGCCGCCCGGGCGGTGCCGGCGCCGGTGGGGAGGGGATGCAGTGCCGCGGTCATCGGGCGGCCCCGGCGGCCCGCCGGGCCGCTGTCGGCGGGGCGGAGAACCCCGGCCGTGCCGGCGGTCGCCGGATCCGGACCGGCGGAGGGGGAGGCAGGACGCGGCGGGCCGGGCGCGCTGCGCCTCGCACCATGGTCATCGCCGTCACCTCGCTCCTCGGGGCCGATCAGCCGGTGGCCGACAGTCGGCCGACCGCTGTGGTGGATACCCGCGAGCGGGACCACGTAGCGCCACAGTAACCCGGATAAGGCTAGCCTAACCAGAGTTGGGGGGAAATCTGGCCCCGGCCGCTCTGCTCCTGATCCGCCGCCTGGGCGTCCGTACCCGGCCCTCCCCATCCGTCGGGTTCTCGCGATCCGCCACGTTGCGGTTGATCGCCGCGCCGGGGGAATGCCGAACCCGCCCCGCAGGTTGTTGACAAGGCAAATACTGGAGCTCATAAGGAGCGCGCCATGCCTGCGGTAACCGCCGATCCGCTCACCCTCCCCCGGCTGGCCCGCCCGGCGCCGGCCAGTGCCTGGCGCCCCGTCCTGCGGATCGTGACCGCGCGCCGGCAGACCGAGGGTGAGGGCTTCGTCGTCCGGCGACCCTTCCCGGGCATGGACCTCGCACTGGCCGATCCGTTCCTGCTGCTCGACCACATGGGAGCGGTCGAGTACGCGCCCGGCGAGGCCAGGGGTGCCCCGTGGCATCCGCACCGCGGCTTCGAGACCGTCACCTACATGATCGACGGGGCGTTCGAGCACGAGGACTCCACCGGAGGCGGTGGTCTGATCACCGACGGTGCGACCCAGTGGATGACCGCCGGCAGCGGCATCCTGCACTCCGAGCTGCCGCCGCAGGAGATGGTGGCCAGCGGCGGACTCTTCCACGGCGTGCAGCTGTGGGTGAACCTGCCGGCCGCGGACAAGTGGGCACCACCGGCCTACCAGGACATCACCGCGCGCGACGTGACCCTGCTCTCCTCGGCCGACGGCGGCGCCCTGGTCCGCCTGATCGCCGGCGCGCTGGACGGGCACGCCGGCCCGGGGCAGACGCGGACCCCGATCGTCTACGCCCACGCGACGCTGGCACCCGGGGCGCAGCTCGCCGTCGCCTGGCCCGCCGACTTCAACGCACTCGTGTACGTGCTGTCCGGACACGGCTACGTGGGAGCCGACAGCCGGCCGCTGGCCGAGGGTCAACTGGCCGTGCTGGGCGCCGGCGAGGCGGTGACCATGCGGGCGGCGGACGTCCAGCCGGGCCCGGCGCAGGCGGGCGGCTGGGAGGTGCTTCTGCTCGGCGGCCTGCCGATCCGGGAACCGATCGCGCGCTACGGCCCCTTCGTCATGAACACCCGCGCGGAGATCGTCCAGGCGATGGAGGACTTCCGGGCCGGTCGGTTGGGGACCGTGCCGCCCACGTCCCGCCACCTGCGGCGGATGGCTGTCGACGGGGTGCCGACGCCCCACCGGACCAGCGCCGACCAGGCGCTGTGACGGCGTCGGCCGGGTGCCGTGACCGGGTCGGCCGGGTGCCGTGACCGGGTCGGAGACCGACCGGGCAGGAAGCCGACAGTCATCAATCGGCTGCGGACAGTTGCAGGGCTCGGGGTCTTTGTCAAGGCATCTGTCGGCAAGGCAGCAGTGGTCGCGGAGGCCGCCCGTCCGGGGAGAAACTGGAGCCCCGGACTGAAGGAACGGTGATGACGACCTCGCCCACCGAGCGAGCTGCCGAGTCCTTCGCGGCTGAACTCGCCAGGTGGCGGGCGCAGCGCGGCCTCAGCAAGAAGCAGCTGGCCACCCGGATGGGGTTCGACCCCTCGTACGTCAGCCACATCGAGGGCCGACGGCATCGGCCGACCGAGGACTTCGCGCGCCGCGCGGAGCACGTGCTCGGGGCCGGGGGCGCCATCTGGCGCTGCTTCCAGGAGTACGACGAGCTGCGGCACGCCCGCGGCGGCCCGGCCGGGGGTCACCGGGAGCCGCCCGTACCCGAGCAGTGGCTGCCGCCCGGGGCCGGTCTGGTCGTGGAGCGGGAGACCGCGCAGCTGTCGTACGTGTCCGGCAGCTACCGCTGCACGATCCGCCGAGCGCTCTACAACGCCGGCACCGAGCCGGTCACCCGGTACCTGGTCCGGATCGCCGTGGACCGCTACCCGCACGACCCGGAGCAGTCCAACCGCCACCATCGGGCGCACCCGCTCACGTTCGCGGAGCTCAACCTGCGGGCGCACTGCGGCGAGGCCGCGCCGGTCGGCCGCCCGGACGTGCGCGAGCCCATGGACTGGCGCGCCAAGCAGGACCGGGACGCGTTCAAGGAGGTGTGGCTGCACTTCGAGAACGCCCAGGGACGCTTCCCGCTCTACCCCGCGCAGCGGACCACGATCGAGTACTCGTACACCGTGGGCCCGGAGAAGTGGGGTCAGTGGTTCCAGCGGGCGGTGCGGCTGCCGACCCGTCAGCTCACCGTCCGGCTGGACTTCCCGGATGCGCTCGACCCCCTGGTCTGGGGCGTGGAGACGTCCCTGTCCGCGGAGGAGATGCCGCTGCGTACGCCCGTGCGGTACGAGCGCGACGGCGACCGCGCCCGGTTCGAGTGGTCCACCGAGGAGCCGCCCCTGAACGCGCGCTTCCGGCTGGAGTGGCGGTTCCGATCCGGCCCGTCGATCGCCGTGCCGGCCCAGCGTCGTCCGGACGACGGGCCGCGGGCCGAGGCCGGCGGATGCACGGGCGTGGTCGGCCCGGGTGCAGACACGTCCGGTACGACGCGTGACGCCGGATCCGGGGGAGAGGCGCGGACTCCGGCCGAGGATTTGCGGTCGGGTCCGGGCGGGCGGCCGGCGCAGCAGGCGGGCGACCCGCGACCGGGTCCGGGCGCGCGTGCCGGCGAGCCGGTGGACGACGCCGGGTCGTCGCCGGAAGCGGAGGCCGGGGAGCCGGGCGGGATCCGTACGGCGCTCGGCGTTGCGGGGTCCGACGGTCCGCGGCCCGGCGGCGCGGCCGACCGGCCCGACCGCACCCGGGGAAGCGAGCTGATGCGGCGCGCCGGCATCGTGCAGCACGGCGTCGGCTCCGCCGACTCGGGCCGCTCGGCCGCGCTGCTGCGCCAGCCGGCCCGCACGTTCCAGCTTCCGCAGGACGCCGACCTGGCCCGGGAGGTGGTCGCGCGGCTGCACGACACGCTCGACCGGCTGGAGCGACTGCACGTCTTCGGCAAGGGCATCGGGCTGGCCGCGCCGCAGATCGGGCTGCCCTGGGCGGCGGCGGTCGTCCGGCCGCCGCAGCGGACGCTGCCGGCGGTGGTGTTGCTGAACCCGCGGGTGATGCACGCCAGCACCGAGTGCGACGAGCAGTACGAGGGCTGTCTGTCCTTCTTCGACGAGCGCGGGCTGGTGCCCCGCCCGCTGCGCCTGGACGTCGAGCACGCCCGAGAGGACGGCACGCGGGTCGTCAGCACCTTCGAACGGGCCCTGGCCCGGCTGGTCGGCCACGAGGTCGACCACCTGGAGGGTCGGCTCTACGTGGACCGGATGGCGCCCGGCACACCGCTGGTCCCGGCCGCCACGTACGGCGGCACCGGGCAACCCTGGCAGTACTGAGCGCGGGCCCCGCCGCTCGCCCGCCGGCCCCATGCCGGCCGTCGGTCCCTGGTCGACACCGGCCGCCGGCCGCCGGCCGGCGCCATGCCGGCCGCGCCGGCCCTCCGGCCCCATGCCCGCGGCGCCGGCCGGGGGTCAGCGCCGGTGGGGTGGGGCGGTCACATGTCGCCGAAGGCGTCGTACTTCACGCGTACCGAGGGAACCTGCAGCTCGGCAAGCGTGCGCAGGGTCGACTTGACCATCATCGGGGAACCGGAGACGAAGAAGTCGTGGTCGGCCCACGGGCCGTAACGGGCCAGCACCGCCGAGATGTTGCCCTGCTCGCCCGCAAAACCCGGGTCGTCACTGCAGGCAGGCACCACCGACAGCCAGGGGTACTGCGCGGCGAGCCGGTTGAGGTCGGCCAGGTCGTACAGGTCCTCCCGGTCCCGGGCGCCGAAGAAGACGTGCACCCAGCGGGTTCGGTTGTAGCGGGTGAGCTCCTCCACCAGGGCCTTGATCGGTGCCAGGCCGGTGCCGCCGGCCACGCACACGATGTCGCGCGTGGACTTGCGGTCCAGCGTCATCGAGCCCATCGGGGCGGCCAGGCGGATCAGGTCCCCGGGGCGGAGGCGTCGGACCAGCGCGCTGGACACCCACCCCGCGCCCACCGCCCGTACGTGGAACTCCAGGCTGTTGTCCTGGCGCGGGGCGTTGGCGATCGAGTAGGCCCGCCACAGCCGCGGCTGGTAGCGCGACTCCACGCTCACGTACTGCCCGGGCCGGTAGTCCAGCGGCGACAGCGGCCGGCAGGTGAAGACCGCGATGTCCCGGCTGCGCCGCTCGTGCGTCAGCACCTCCGCGTGCCAGTACGGGGGGTTGGTGTCCTCGTCCGCGCCGGCCATCATCTTCTTGGCGATGACGTCGTACGCGTCCCGCCATGCCTGGTCGTACTCGACCCCCCACTCCTCCCCGCCGAACGCCCGCAGCGCCTCCAGCAGCGCCTCGCGCACCACCTGGTAGTGCTCCGCGCTGACGTGGAACTTGCGGTGGTCGCGCCCCAGCGCCCGCAGGTACTCGTCGAACCGCTCGGGGTCGCCCATGGTCTGCACCGAGGTCACGATCGCGCCGAGCAGGCGGGCTCGCTGGACGTCCATCTGCACCGGGAACAGGTCCCGCAGCTGTGGGTGGGACAGGAACATCCGGGCGTAGAAGTAGCTGGCGACCTTGTCCTGATGCTCCTCGACGAGGGTCCAGCTTTCTTTCAGTAGCCGCGACAGGTTACCCATGTGCGCCCTTTGCGGTGGCGGTGCCGGGCCGGGCGGCGCGCGGGCACCTGGGGGATGGTGGGTTCCGTGGGTGGGGTCGGGTCGTGTGTCGTTCGCACAGCGTGTCCAGGTCGCCCCGCGGGGTGTCGGACAGACTGTGCGACATCGATTCCGGGCGCCTTCCGGGCCCGGCCGCGGTGTGCCAGGCTCAGGCCGACAGCGGCGCAGCCGGCGGCAATACCGCAGGTGGGCGGCGCACGGGCATCGACCAGAATCGACCAGTGGAGGCGGGAGGACCACAATGGGACTGCCGACAGCGCCCGACGCGACCGGGTCTCGACGTGCGGCCACGCCGCAGGCCCGCACCGCTCCCGACGCCTGCACCGCTGCCGACGCCCGCAGCGTTCCCGAGGCAGCCACCGCTCCTGCCTGCAC
>DATMJT010000453.1:0-8161 GCA_035553735.1 Pilimelia sp. | reverse complement strand
CCGGTGGAGCAGGCGTTGGCCGCTATCTGGGCCGATGTGCTGGGGGTGGAGCGGGTCGGCCGGCACGACAACTTCTTCGAGCTGGGTGGGGACTCGATCCTGAGCATCCAGGTGGTCTCCCGCGCCCGCCAGGCCGGCCTGGGCCTCACCTCCCGGGACCTCCTCCAGCACCAGAGCGTCGCCGCCCTGGCCCCGCACGTCGCCCCGGCACCGGTGACCGCGGCCGAGCAGGGCCCGGTGACCGGCCCCGCCCCGCTCACCCCGATCCAGCACTGGTTCCTGACCACCAGCGCACACCCCGGGCACTTCGACCAGTCCGTGGTGCTGGCCCTGGCCGACGACGTGGACGCCGACGCGCTTGCGGCCGCTCTCGACGCCGTCGTGGCGTGGCACGACGCGCTGCGGATGCGGTTCGTGCGGGACGGGGACGGCTGGCGGCAGGACAACGCCCCGACCGACGCGCGGCCGCTGCTGCGCCGCGGACGGCTGCCCGGGCACGCCCGACCGGCCCCGGGCGCCATCGAGGCCGGGGACGGCGACTCCGTCGACCGGACCACCGGCGCACTGCCGGCTGACCTGCGGGCGGGACTGCGCGCCGCCGCGGCCGAGGCGCACCGCGACACCGACACCGACGGCGTGGACCTGGCCACCGGCCCGCTGCTGCGGGCGACCCTGTTCGACCGCGTGCCCGGCCACGGCCGGCTGCTGCACCTCGCCGTGCACCACCTCGTCGTGGACGGCGTGTCGTGGCGGGTCCTGCTGAGCGACCTCGCGGCCGCCTACGACCGCGTCCGGTGCGGCCGGCCGGTCGCGCTGCCGGCGAAGACCACGGCGTTCCGCGACTGGGCCCGGCGGCTGGCCGCGCACGCCGCCGCGGGCGGCTTCGACGACGAACTGGCGTACTGGACCGCCGGCCCGGCCGAGCCCGGCCTGCCGGTCGACGGAGACGGCCCCAACACCGTCGGCTCGATGCGCGCGGTGACCGTCTCGCTCAGCGAGGCGGAGACCCGCGACCTGCTGCACGGCCCGGCGCGCGCCTACCGGGCCCAGGTCAACGACGTGCTGCTCGCGGCGCTGGGCCGGGTGCTGGCCGAGTGGACCGGCCGGGACCGGGTGCCGGTGGACCTGGAGGGGCACGGCCGCGAGGAGCTGTTCGACGGCGTGGACGTGTCCCGCACCGTCGGCTGGTTCACCACCATGTACCCGGTCGCCCCCGGCGTGCCGGCCGGCGACTGGGGGGCGGCGCTCAAGTCCGTCAAGGACCAGCTACGCGCGGTGCCGCGGCGCGGCGTCGGCTACGGCGCGCTGCGCCACCTCGCCGGGGCCCGCGGCCTGCCGCCCCTCGCCGAGGTCAGCCTCAACTACCTCGGGCAGCTCGACTGGCCAGCCGGCGGCGACCTGTACCGGGCGGTCCCCGGCGGGCTGGCCCTGGACGAGAGCCCGGACGCCGCCCGGGCACACCTGCTGGACGTGGTCGGGCAGGTGGCCGCGGGCCGGGCCGAGTTCACCTGGTACTACTCCGCCCACCGGCACCGGCCCGACACGGTGCGCGCGCTCGCGGACCGGTTCGCCGCCGCACTGCGGGAGATCGCCGCCCACTGCGCGCGCCCGGAGGCCGGCGGCCGTACCCCGTCGGACTTCCCGCTGGCCCGGCTGGACCAGGCGACCGTGGACCGGCTCGTCGGCAACGGGGCCGGCGTGGCGGACGTGTACCCGCTGACGCCCATGCAGGCCGGGATGCTGTTCCACGGCCTCGGCGGCGGCGACGGCGTCTACCTGCAGCAGACCACCTTCGTACTGGAGGGCGTCGCCGACCCGGAGCTGCTCGCCGCGGCCTGGCAGGACACCGTGGACGCCACGCCGATCCTGCGCAGCGCGGTCGCGTGGGATGGGGTGCCCACGCCGGTGCAGATCGTCCACGACCACGCGCGGCTGCCCGTGCACCACCTGGACTGGACGGGCCTGTCGCCCCGGCGGCGGGCCGAGGAGCTGCGGGCGCTGCTGGACGCCGACCGGGCGCGGGGCCTGGACCTGGGCCGCGCGCCGCTCATGCGCCTGGTGCTGGCCCGGCTCTCGCCCACCGAGGTGCAGGTGGTCTGGACGTTCCACCACCTGCTCCTCGACGGCTGGAGCATCTTCGGCGTGCTGTCGGACGTGTTCGCGCGGCACGCCGAGCTGCGCGCCGGCCGTCCCGCGGGTGCGGCGGCCGGGCCGAGCCGGCCGCCGTTCCGGGACTACGTGGCGTGGCTGGCCGGGCGGGACGCCGCGGCGGCCGAGCGGCACTGGCGGAGGGTCCTGGCCGGGCTGTCGGCGCCCACGCCGCTGCCGTACGACCGGCCGCCGACCCCGGGACAGCCGACCCGCTCCGCCGCCCGCCACGCCGTCACCCTCGACGCGGATGAGTCCGCGCGGCTGCGCGACTTCGCCCGCACGCACCGGCTGACCCTCAACGCGGTCGTGCAGGGCGCCTGGGCCCTGCTGCTGTCGCGCTACGGCCGCACCCGGGACGTGTGCTTCGGTGCCACCGTCGCCGGTCGGCCCGCCGATCTGGCGGGGGCGGACCGCATCACGGGCCTGTTCATCAACACGCTGCCCGTGCGGGTGGACGTCGACCCCGCGGCGCCCGCCGGGTCGTGGCTGCGCCGCCTGCAGGACGCCCAGATCGAGTCGCGGCAGTACGAGTACACCCCGCTGGCCGACCTGCACCCGCTGACCGACCTGCCGGCCGAGTCGGCGCTCTTCGACAGCATCGTGGTGTTCGAGAACTACCCGATCGACGCGGCGGCCACGGCCGCGCACGGGCTGCGGCTGCGCGACCTGGACGCGGTGGAGACCACCAACTTCGCGCTCAGCCTGCTGGTCTACCCGGCCGGCGAGCGGATCTCCGCCACGCTGGGCTACGACCCGGAGCTGTTCGACGCCGACACCGCCGCGCGGCTCACCACGCACCTGCGCGCGCTGCTGGCGGCGCTGGTGGCGGCGCCGGAGACGCCGTTGGCCGACCTGCCGATGCTCGACGCGGTCGAGCGCCGGCGGGTGCTTGTCGACTGGAACGACACCGCCCGGCGGCTGCCGCCGGCCACGCTGACCGAGCTGCTGGCCGCCCAGGCGGACCGCAGCCCGCACGCGCGGGCGCTGGTGTTCGAGGGCGAGGAGCTGACGTACGCCGAGCTGCACGCCCGGGCCAACCGGCTGGCGCACCGGCTGATCGCCGCCGGCGCCGGCCCGGAGCGCTGCGTGGCGGTGGCGCTGCCCCGGTCGGTGGAGCTGGTGGTGGCGCTGCTCGCGGTGCTCAAGTCCGGGGCGGCCTACCTGCCGATCGACCCCGGCCTGCCGGCCGACCGGATCGCGTTCATGCGCGACGACGCCCGGCCGGTGCTCGTGCTGGAGCGGCCGGAGCAGGTGCGCGACGTGGCCGACCAGCCGGACACCGAGCCGGACGACGGGCACCGCGCCGCGCCGCTGCGCCCGGACAGCCCGGCCTACGTCATCTACACCTCCGGCTCCACCGGCCGCCCCAAGGGCGTGCAGGTGCCGCACGCGGGCATCGTCAACCGGCTGCTCTGGATGCAGCACGAGTACGGGCTGCGCGCCGACGACGTGGTGGTGCAGAAGACCCCGGCCAGCTTCGACGTCTCGGTCTGGGAGTTCTTCTGGCCGCTGCTCACCGGCGCCACGCTGCTGGTCGCCCGGCCCGACGGGCACCGCGACGCGGCGTACCTTGCCGGGCTGGTCCAGGCGCACGGCGCGACGACCATCCACTTCGTCCCGTCGATGCTGCGTGCCTTCCTGGCCGAGCCGGCCGCCGCCGGCTGCACCAGCCTGCGCCGGGTGGTGTGCAGCGGGGAGGCGCTGCCGCCGGACCTGGTGACGGCCTACCACGGGGTGCTCGACGCCGGCCTGCACAACCTGTACGGCCCCACCGAGGCGTCGGTGGACGTCACGTACCACCGGTGCCACCCCGAGACGGGCGCCGCCGGCACGGTGCCGATCGGCCGCCCGGTGTGGAACACCCGGGTGTACGTGCTGGACGACCGGCTGCGTCCCGTGCCGCCGGGGGTGTCCGGCGAGCTGTACCTGGCCGGTGTCCAGCTCGCCCGCGGCTACCTGCGCCGGCCGGGGCTGACCGCGCAGCGCTTCCCGGCGGACCCCTACGGCCCCCCGGGAAGCCGGATGTACCGCACCGGCGACCTGGCCCGCTGGACGCCGGACGGCGTGGTGGAGTTCCTGGGCCGGGTCGACGACCAGGTCAAGATCCGGGGCTTCCGGGTGGAGCTGGGCGAGATCGAGGCGGCCCTGGCCGCCCAGCCCGGCGTGGCCGCGGCCACGGCCCTGGTACGCGAGGACCGCCCCGGCGACCCCCGTCTGGTCGCCTACGTGGTCCCGACGCCCGGGGATGAGGCCGCCTGCGACGGGGAGGCGCTGCGCGGCGCCCTGGCGAGCCGGCTGCCGGAGTACATGGTGCCCGCCGCGTTCGTCCGCCTGGACGCGCTGCCGCTGAGCCCCAACGGCAAGCTCGACCGCCGGGGGCTGCCCGCCCCGGACTGGGCGGCCGCCGCCGACGCCGCGTACGTCGCGCCGCGCACCGACGCCGAGGAGGTGCTCGCCGGCATCTGGGCCGAGGTCCTCGGCCTGGACCGGGTCGGCGTGCACGACAGCTTCTACGGCCTCGGCGGGGACTCCATCCGCAGCCTGATGATCACCTCGCGGGCCAAGGCCGCCTTCGACGTCGAGCTGTCCCCCCGGGACGTGCTGTCCGCCCGCACCGTCGCCGCCCTCGCCGAGCTGGTCGAGGAGCGGATCATCGCCGAACTCGAGCGGGTCGCCCTGGCCGACGGCGACGCCGCCACCCACTGACCACCGCCACCCCCGCTGAACCGCAAGTCCACGAGGAGCCACCGATGACTCCGTCGCCGCGATCCCGCGCCGATGCCCTGCCCGCCCACCTGCAGGAGCTGCTGCGCCAGCGCCTGGCCGGCAAGGCCAAGCCCGCCGCCGCCGGCATCCCCGCCGCCGACCGCGGCGGGCCGCTGCCGCTGTCGTTCGCCCAGCAGCGGATGTGGTTCCTCAGCGAGTTCCAGCCCGGCGACTCGGAGTACAACAGCGCCCTCGCGCTGCGGCTCACCGGCCCGCTGGACGCCGCGGCGCTGACCGCCGCCCTGGGCGCCGTGATCGCCCGGCACGAGGCCCTGCGCACCACGTTCACGGACGTGGACGGCCGCGCCGTCCAGCTGGTGCACCCCGAGGCCGAGCCGCACCTGGAGACCGTCGACGCGTCCGCCGTGGCCGGGGACCCCGCCGCACTGGAGCGGCTGCTGCACGAGGCGTACACCGCGCCGTTCGACCTGCGCACCGGCCCGCTGCTGCGGGCCACCCTGTTGCGCCTCGGCGCCGATGAGCACGTCCTGCTGCTGGCCGCCCACCACATCGTCACCGACGGCTGGTCGATGGACATCCTGGTCGGCGAGCTGGGCGCCGCGTACGACGCCGCCGGCCCGCCGCCGCTGCCCGCGCCGCCGATCCAGTACGCCGACTACGCCGTCTGGCAGCGGGAGCGGGCGGACGGTCCGGCCGCCCGCCGCCAGCTCGACTACTGGACCCGGCAGCTCGCCGGGGTGAGCCCGCTGGAGCTGCCCACCGACCGGCCGCGCCCGGCCGTGCGCACCTCGCACGGCGCCGTGCACGACTTCGCGGTCCCGGCCGGCGTGACCGGCGCGCTGACGGATCTGGCCCGCCGGCACGACACCACGCTGTTCACCGTGCTGGTGGCCGCGTGCCAGGCGCTGCTGGCCCGCTACGCCGGCCAGGACGACGTGGCGGTCGGCACGGTGGTCTCCGGCCGGGGCCGACCGGAGCTGGAGCGGCTGGTCGGCTTCTTCGTCAACACGGTCG
The DNA here is from genome assembly GCA_035553735.1 of Pilimelia sp. Taxonomy (GTDB): domain Bacteria; phylum Actinomycetota; class Actinomycetes; order Mycobacteriales; family Micromonosporaceae; genus DATMJT01. The sequence goes on along the minus strand of DATMJT010000453.1, from coordinate 2,269 downwards.
TGCTGCGCTCCGCCGTGGACCTCGACCGGCCGTTCACCGACTTCCTGGCCGACGTGCGGGGCACCGTCCTGGACGCGTTCGACCACGACGAGCTGCCGTTCGAGCGGCTGGTCGACACGCTGGTGGCCGAGCGGGACGTCAGCCGCAACCCGCTGTTCGACGTCATGGTGCTGTTGAACCAGCCGAAGCCGCCGGCCGGCGGCTTCACCGGCCTGACGGTGGCCGAGGTGCCGCTGACCCGCCGGGCGTCCACCTTCGACCTGTCCATCGAGTTCGAGCAGCGCGGCGACGCACTGACCGGGATGCTGGAGTACAACACCGACCTGTTCGACGCCGACACCGTCCGCCGGCTGGGCGAGCACCTGCTGGTGCTGCTCGACGCCGTCGCCGCCGACCCGCGGCGGCCGGTCGGCGCGCTGCCGCTGCTGGGCGCGGCCGAGCGGGAGCGGGTGCTCACCGCCTGGAACGACACGGCCCTGGACGTGCCGCCGGCCACGTTCGTCGACGTCTTCGAGGCCCAGGCCCGCACCACCCCGGAGCTGACCGCGCTGGTGTGCCGCGACACGTCGCTGACCTACGCCGAGGTGAACGCCCGCGCCAACCGGCTGGCCCGGCACCTGTCCGGCCTCGGCGCCGGCCCGGAGCGGGTGGTGGCCGTCGCGCTGCCCCGCTCGACCGACTCCGTGGTGGCCCTGCTGGCGGTGCTCAAGGCCGGCGCGGTCTACCTGCCGGTGGACCCGGAGCTGCCGGCCGACCGGATCGGCTTCCTGCTCGCCGACGCCGGCGCCCGCCTGGTGGTGACCGCCGGCCCGCTCGACGGCGTACCGGCCGACCGGGGCCCGGCCGGCGGCGGCGGACCGGCCGGCGGGGTCACCGCCGTGGACCTGGCCGCCGCCGACACCGCCGCCGCGCTGGCGGCGCACGCCGCGGCCGACCTCGCCGACGCCGAGCGCGGCGGTGCGCTGCGGCCGGAGAACGCGGCGTACGTCATCTACACCTCCGGCTCCACCGGCACGCCCAAGGGCGTGGCGGTGGAGCACCGGCAGCTGGTCAACCTGCTGCACCACCACCGCGCCGAGCTGGTGCCGGCGGCCGGCGGCCGCCGGCTGCGCGCGGCGGTGACCGCGGCGTTCTCCTTCGACACGTCGTGGGAGGGACCGGTGCTGATGGCGGACGGCCACGAGCTGCACGTCATCGACTCCGACACCCGGCTCGACCCGGCGGCCCTGGTGAACTACGTCGCCGAGCGGCGCATCGACTTCCTCGACCTGACGCCGTCCTACCTGGCCCAGCTGCTGCCCGCCGGCCTGGTCAGCGACGACCGGCACCGGCCGGCCCTGCTGATGCTGGGCGGCGAGGCGCTCAGCGACGCGCTGTGGCGCGAGCTCGGCGCGCTGCCGGACACCGCCGCCTTCAACTTCTACGGCCCGACCGAGTGCACGGTGGACGCGGTCTGGTGCCGGGTCGGGGCGGCCGACCGGGTGGTGATCGGCCGGCCGCTGCGCAACGTGCGGGCGTACGTGCTGGACCCACGGCTGCGTCCGGTGCCGGTGGGGGTGCCCGGCGAGCTGTACCTGGCCGGCGACCAGGTGGCCCGGGGCTACCTGGGCCGGTCCGGGCTGACCGCGCAGCGGTTCCTGGCCGACCCGTACGGCCCCGCCGGCACCCGGATGTACCGCACCGGCGACCGGGCGCGGTGGACCGCCGACGGGCAGCTGGAGTTCCTCGGCCGGGCCGACGACCAGGTCAAGGTCAGGGGCTTCCGGATCGAGCCGGGCGAGATCGAGGCGACCCTGCTCCAGCGCCCCGACGTGGCCGAGGCGGTGGTCGTGGCGCGGGCCGGCGAGGACGGCCACCAGCGTCTGGTGGGCTACCTCGTGCCGCCCCCGGGCCAGGCCGCCCCGGCGCCCGGCGAGCTGCGCTCCTGGCTGAAGGAGCGGCTGCCGGAGTACATGGTGCCCGCGGCGTTCGTGGCGCTGGAGGCGCTGCCGGTCACCCGGCACGGCAAGGTGGACCGGCGGGCCCTGCCGGACCCGGACCCGGCCGCCGACGCGGGGGAGTTCGTGGCGCCGCGCACCGACGCGGAGCGCCGGCTCGCCGAGGTGTGGTCGGCGGTGCTGGGCGTGGAGCGGGTCGGCGTGACGGACAACTTCTTCGCCCTCGGCGGGGACTCGATCCTGAGCATCCAGGTGGTGTCGCAGGCCCGCCGGGCGGGGCTGCGGTTGACGGCCAAGGACCTGTTCCTGCACCAGACGGTCGGCGAGCTGGC
>DATMJT010000452.1:0-3611 GCA_035553735.1 Pilimelia sp. | reverse complement strand
CGACGTCACCGTGGTGGGCGAGGTCCTCCCCGGCCGCCGGCCCCTCGGCCGCCGCCGCCGGCGTACCCGCTGTGGCTGTCACCCCTCGCTCCTCCCGCCGCCGGTCACCGATCATGCCGGGCCCGGCCGCGCGGCCGCACGCGCGGGCCCCGGGCGCGCCGGACCGCGCCGGCCACCGCCGCGCACGGGCGCGCCGCGATTGCCCCGTTCACCACCGCCCACATTCACTTTTGTCGTACTTTTGGACTGTGGTGAAGCGCACCCTCACGGCCCTCGCCCGACTCGCTCCGCTGGTCCGGGCGGGGCTGATCGCCGGGGTGGCCGTCGCGGCCCTGCTCTATCCCGTCGTCGCGGCCGGCGGGCTCGGCGTGAAGGCCGGCGCCGAGGCGCTGGAGGAGCTGCCCACCGAGCTACGGATCGTGCCGTCGGCGGAGACCAGCTACGTGTACGCGGCCGACGGCAAGACGCTGATCACGATGTTCTACGAGGAGCACCGCCGCTACACCCCCATCACGCAGATCTCGCCGCACCTGCGCCGGGCGATCCTCGCCGCCGAGGACGCCCGCTTCTACGACCACGACGGCGTGGACTTCAAGGGCGTCGCCCGGGCGTTCGTCGCCAACCAGCGTGCCGGCGACGTCGCCCAGGGCGCCTCCACGCTCACCATGCAGTACGTCCGGATGGCGCTGCGCGACGGCGCCCGCACCCCGGCCGAGGCGCTGGCCGCCACGGAGCAGACCAGCGGCCGCAAGCTGCGGGAGATCCGGCTGGCGCTGGAGCTGGAGAAGCGGCTGAGCAAGGAGCAGATCCTGGAGCGCTACCTCAACACGGCGTACTTCGGGCACCGCGCGTACGGGGTCTTCGCCGCCGCCGAGGTGTTCTTCTCCAAGCGGCCCAGGGACCTGACCCTGGTCGAGGCCGCCACGCTCGCCGGCCTGGTAAAGGCGCCGTCGGCGTACGACCCGGCGAGCCGGGACCGCCGGGCGGCCACCCAGCGGCGCAACTGGGTCATCGAACGGATGGTCGCGCTGGGACACCTCTCCCCGGCCGAGGGCGCCCGGGCGGCCCGCCAGCCGATCCGGCTGCGGCTGACCGACCCGCCCAACGACTGCGTGTCGGTGCCCCGCCGCACCAACCACTGGGGCTTCTTCTGCGACTACTTCCGGTCGTGGTGGCTCAGCCAGCCGGCGTTCGGCGCCACCGCGCGCGAGCGCGAGGACGCGCTGCGCCGCGGCGGCTACCGCATCGTCACCAGCCTGGACCCCAGGCTGCAGGCCACGGCGCAGAAGCACGTCCGGGCCCGGGAGGCGATGCGCAGCCCGTACGCCCACGGCACCGTGGTCGTGCAGCCGGGCACCGGCCGGGTGCTGGCCATGGCCGTGAACCGGCACTACTCGCTCGACCAGCGGCGCAACGGCCAGCACTCCGACCCCCGGCTGCGCGGCAAGCTGCGGGGCAACTACCCCAACACGGTCAACCCGCTGCTCGGCGGCGGCAACCTGCCCGGCTACCAGGCCGGCTCCACGTTCAAGATGTTCACGATGCTGGCGGCGCTGGACTCCGGGCTGCCGCTGCACACCAGCTACTACGCCCCGCAGCGCTACCGGTCCAGCTACCACACCGCGTGGAACGACCCGAAGGCCTGCGGCGGCGGGCGCTGGTGCCCGCAGAACGCCAGCGGCGCGATGACCGGCCGGCACGCCATGTGGTCGGGCTTCGGCAAGTCGGTCAACACCTACTTCGTCCAGCTGGAGGAGAGGGTCGGCGCGGAGAAGGCCGTGCGGATGGCCGAGCGGCTGGGGCTGCGCTGGCGTACGCCGATCGACCGGCTCCAGGCCTCGCCCGGCAAGGCGGACAGCTGGGGCGCGTTCACCCTGGGCGTGGCCGACACCACCCCGCTGGAGATGGCCAACGCCTACGCCACGGTCGCCGCGGAGGGCCGGCACTGCCAGCCCAGCCCGGTGCTGTCGGTCAGCACCGCCGCCGGCACCCCCGTCAGCTACCAGGGCACCCGCGTCGCCGCGCCGCAGTGCCGCCGGATGCTGGCCCCCGACGTCGCCCGCGCGGCCACCGACGCGGCCCGCTGCGTGACCGGGTACGGCGCCGCGGCGGGGCCGTGCGGCGGTTGGTCGACCGCGCCGTTCGTGCACGGGATCGTGAACCGCCCGGTGGCCGGCAAGACCGGCACCACCGACGACACCCGGGCCGCGTGGTTCGTCGGGTACACCCCCGAACTCGCCGCGGCCAGCTTCGTGGCGGACCCGGACAACCCGTTCCACGGCGTGGGTGACCACAACGCCAACAAGCCGATCCAGGCGGTCGCCGAGACGCTGCGCGACGCGCTGCGCGGCCGCCCGGTGCGCGCGTTCACCCCGCCGTCGGCCGAGGTGGTCGGCCAGCCGCAGGGCTGGTTCTGCTACTCCTGCGGCCGCGGCACCGACCGCTCCCCGAGGCGCGACGACGACCGGTAGAGTGCCGCCGTGTTCGCGATCGCGCTCGACGCCGGCGCGCAGCTGCGTCCGTTGGAGCCCTGGCAGGCGGAGGAGTTCCTCGCCCACATGGACCGGGCCCGGGCCTCGGTCGACCCCTGGATCCCCTGGGCGGGGCTGAGCACGGACCTGGACTCGGCCCGGGCGACCCTGCAGCGGTACGCCGACCGCCAGGCCGCGGACAGCGGGCGGATCTTCGGCATCTGGCTGGACGACACGCTCGTCGGCGGCACCATGTTCGTCTCGTTCGACACCGCGTCCGGCTGCTGCGAGATCGGCTGCTGGCTGGAGCCGGCGGCGACCGGGCGCGGGCTGGTCACCCGGGCGGTGCGCCAGCTCATCGACTGGGCGGTGTTCACCCGCGGCATGCACCGGGTGGAGTGGCGCGCCCGGCCGGACAACACGGCCAGCGGCAACGTGGCCCGGCGGCTGGGGCTGCACCTGGAGGCGGTGCTCCGGGAGAGCTACCTCTACCGGGGCGTGCGGCACGACACCCAGGTGTGGGCGGTGCTGGCCCCGCAGTGGCGCGCGGCCGCGGCGGGGCGCCGCTGAGCCGCGCCGCAGAGCTCCACCGCCGAGCCGCGCCGCAGAGCCCCACCGCCGAGCCGCGCCGCTGAGCCCGACCGCGCCGCCGAGCGGCTAACGCAGGTCGGCCGCCACCAGCGACCAGACCTCCAGGTCGACGCGGCCGCTGTGCACGTGGCCGGCGTTGCGCAGCAGGCCCTCGTAGCTGAAACCGGCCTTCTCCGCCACCCGGCGGGAGGCCGTGTTGCCCGGCACCACCCGCAGCTCCACCCGCTGGAAGCCGTGCTCCAGGAGCAGGGCGATGGCCAGGGCGTCCACCGCCTCGGCCGCCACCCCGAACCCCCGCACGTCCGGGGCGACGGCGCAGGAGACCTCGGTCACCCGGGCCACCCAGTCGGTGCGCTTGGTCCACAGGCAGCCGACCAGCCGCTCGTCCTCCCGGCGGACCACCCCGTAGTGGTCCCCCGCGCCGCTGTCGCGGCGCTCCGCAGCGGTGTCCGTGCACCAGGCCAGCGCCTCGATCTGGCCGAACTCCTGCGGGAACGGCAGCCACCGCTGGGTGTGCTTGTCGGCGAAGATGTCGGTGACCGCGGCGGC
>DATMJT010000451.1:0-2344 GCA_035553735.1 Pilimelia sp. | reverse complement strand
TCGCCAGCTTGAGCAGGTACCTGGCGGCCAGCCCGGATTGCAGCAGCGTCCACGCCTCGTCCACCAGCACCATCCGCCGACGAGGCGACCCGGGTGCGGTCACCGTCCGGGTGATCGTGTCGAGGGTGAGCAGCATCGCCGCGGGCTTCAGCTCGTCGGCCAGATCCCGCAGGGCGTAGACGACGAGGTGCCCCTGGGCCGCGGTGGTAGTGGGTCCGTCAAACAGGCGGCTGAACGCCCCGGACACGAACGGCCGCAGCCGCGCCGCCAACGCCCGGCCGTGCCCGTCCGTGGCGGCCAGCTCCCGGACCACGTCCGCCAGCAGCGGCGCGCGGCGCCGCCAGGTACGCGGGTCCGCGGTGATGCCCTTGGCGCCGTAGGCCGCCACGATCGCGGTGTCCAACGCTGACGCCTCATCGGCGCTGACCGCTGAGGCGACGGCGGCGGCGGGGTCATCCCCGGCCAGCAGCACCTTGATGAGGGTGTGGGCGAACAACCCTTGCCGGTTGAAGGCATCGCTGTCGCCGGAGTGCAGGTCGAACGGGTTGATCCGCACCCCCGGCGCGCCGGGGCGGATGACGGTCCCACCGACGGCTTCGGCCAGGGCGACGTACTCCCCTTCGGGGTCGACGGCGAACGCCTCGACCCCCTGGTAGAGGTTGCGCAGCAGGTCGAGTTTCGCCAGGTACGACTTGCCAGCACCCGAGCGGGCAAGGATGACCGCGTTGGCGTTGTCCTGCGCCCACCTGTCCCACACCACCACCCCGGACGAGTGGAGGTTGAACCCGAACAGCACCCCGCCCCCGGTGTCGGACACCGGCAGGTCCGGCGACGCGAACGGGAAGCTCGTGGCCAGCACGTCGGTGTCCACCGTGCGGGCCATCCCGATGCCGTCGTAGCCCAGCGGCAGCGTGGTGATCCACCCTTGGAGCTGCCGCCACGTCACCGCCGCGGTCTCGATCAGCATCGCCGAGGCCAGGGACCGCACCTGCGCGACCCGTTCGGACAACTCCCGGGCACTGGTCGCGTGGACCGTGATGTATACGCCGAGGCGGAACAGGCGCCCCTCGCCGCGGGCGAGTCGGGCGGCCAGCTCGGCAGCGTCGTACGCGGCGGCGTCCAGGTCCGGGTCGTCCAGGCGGCCCCGGCTGGCGTCGGCGCGGCGGGTCGACTCAAGCCGGGCGCGTTGCTTGCGCAGCCGCTGGGACGCGACCGCCGCCGGCACGGGCTCGATGTGCACGGCGACGTCGAGACGACCACGGTAGGACAGCAGCGGGTCCAGCCACGCCGGACCGACCTCCGCCGGCATCCCGGACACGGCCAGGGTGGCGCAGAAGTCGTCACCGACGCGCACGCTGCGCGCGCCGACCAGCACGGCATCCGGCAGGCCCGGCAGCAGACGGGTGTGGGGGTTCGGGTTGGGGGTGTTCACGGGCGGTGCCCTTCGTCGTCGGTGCTCGTGCTGGGGATGGGGTTCAGCGAGCCGCCCAACACCGCAGCCGCGTCGGCGGCGTGCAGGACGATGGCGGTGACCTCGCAGCCGGCCAACGCCCGTACCGCGTCGTGTGCCCGCCGGTGGGTGTGCTCGGGGCCGCGGGTGTCGCGTACGGCGACGGTGACCTGCCGGTGCAGCAGCTCCCGCTCGCGGCCGAGCCCGTCGAGGAACTCGGCGTGCGCGAAGGCGGCGTCCTCCAACGCCGGGTCCGGCAACCCCGGCGCCACCGCACGCACCCGGGCCGCGAGCACCCCAAGGTCGATGCGCTGGGCGCGGATGAGGATCTGCACCGGCGCGTCGAGGGAGTTGAGCCAGCGGGCGAAGCCGCCGACGAGGGCGTTCTGCTCGCCGGGGCTACGCAGCCCGAACGCCACCGTCGACGCCGCCAGTAACGCGGTGGTCCCGTCCGGGTCGAGGTCGACCAGGCCGTCCGCGCGCAAGCCCTTGGCGGGCAGCCGCAGCGGAGCCGGCGGCGTCGCCTGCGCCTGGGCTGCGCCGCGCGACCACCCCGGGACGGCCGCGACCTTCCCGGTCGTGGGCACCAGGCGGCGAGGGCGGCGCAGGTGCCACACCGCCCCGGCCAGCCACCTGTCGAGGGGCTGCCCGTCACGGCGGCCCACAGCCAGCAGGAACCCGACCGCCGCGACCGGCGTGGCACAGGCCAGGAACACCGGGGCCGGCAGGACGCCAGCGGTGGCGGTCCAAGCGGCGTAGAGAACCAGGCCGGTGACCGTGGTGATGACGAGCTGCCGCCACGTCAACCCGGCGATGACCTTGTCGGGGCGGTCCACGTCAGCGGTGACGCGCACCCGCAGCGGCGGTTCGGTGTCGTGTCGGGGCGTCAGGAAT
>DATMJT010000450.1:0-4596 GCA_035553735.1 Pilimelia sp. | reverse complement strand
GGGCCCGCCAGGGACGGGTCCACGGCGGCGGTGCCCTGGTAGACCGCGCGCACCATCCAGCGCGGCCCGTCCACGCCGACGAAGCGCAGGTCGGTCAGGCCCTCGGGGGTGCGGACCCGGGCGCGCAGCTCCACGCCGTAGTCGCCGGTCACCTCCTGGGCCGCCATGCCGTCGGCGAACAGCGAGTCCCGGATCTCGGTGCGCACCTCGTCCCAGATGCCCTCGGACCTCGGGGCCGCGAACACGCCCAGCTGCAGCGCGTTGTCGCCGTGCACCAGCACCACCTGCTGGATCGCGCCCTCCGGGTCGGCCTGGACCCGCACCTCGACGCCCTCGACCGCCGGGATCAGCAGGCTGCCCAGGTCCAGTCGGGGCACGTCCGGCGGCGCCTCGGCGCTGTCGAAGGGGCCCACGCCCGCCGGCGCGCCCTGCAGGTGTTCGTCAGCCACGGTGTCCCCGTCGTAGAAGCCGTCGTCCAGGCCGTCGTCGAACTCCCCGGCACCGGGCCGCGCGGTGCGCCGCGAGTCCTCGGGCCGGGCGTGCCGGCCGGAGCCCCGCCGGCCTCGGGAGAAGATCACCGCCCCGCCCCTTTCCCGGCCAGGTCCGCGTGCCCGCCGGTCGATCCGTGCCCGCCGGCGCCCCGGACCGAGTCCGGGAGCCGGTCAACGACCTGGAAGTGTGCCCGCTCCACCCGCTGGACGACAAGCTGCGCGATCCGGTCGCCCCGACTGATCTTCGCGGGCGTGCGAGGGTCGTGGTTGATCAGGTTCACCAGGATCTCGCCCCGGTAGCCCGCGTCGACGGTACCGGGCGCGTTGAGCACCGTGACACCGAGCCGGGCGGCCAGCCCGGAGCGCGGGTGGACGAGCCCCACGCAGCCCTCCGGCAGGGCCACCGCCACGCCGGTGCGCACCAGCGCCCGGCCCCCCGGCGGCAGTTCGACGTCCTCCGCGGCGTACAGGTCCGCCCCGGCGTCGCCCGGGTGCGCGTACGACGGCACCGGCAGGTCCGGGTCCACCCGCTGGACCGCAACGGGCACGGCGTCACTCATCGGCTCACTCCTCGCTGGCCGCCCCGCTGCCACGCACCGGGGCCACCGACCATCCTGCCGTGTCGCCCGCGGGGTCCGCGGGCGTACCCTCACCCACCATGGCGGTCGTTCATCCGGCGCCGGCGGGCGCCCCCGGGCACACCGAGCGGCTGGGTGTGCCGTGGCCGTGGTGGCTCGGCGCCGGCGCCCTGGCCGCGCTGCTGGCCGCAGAGGTGTGGCTGGGGGCGCCCGGGGCGCGCTCCTGGCTGCCGTTCGCGGTGCTGCTGCCGCTCGTGGCGGGCGCGCTCGTCTGGCTGGGCCGGATCCGGATCAGCGTGACCGACGGGGAGCTGCGGGTCGACGACGCCCGACTGCCGGTGCGGTTCGTGGCGGACGCCATCGCGCTGGACGCCGCGGGGCGCCGGGAGCTGCTCGGGGCGGGCGCGCATCCGCTGGCGTTCGTGGTGCAGCGCCCCTGGGTGTCCGGGGCCGTCCAGGTGATCCTCGACGACCCGGCGGACCCGACGCCGTACTGGCTGGTCAGCAGCCGGCGGCCGGTGGCGCTGGCGGCGGCGATCCGGGCGGCCCGCCCGCCGCGGGACTGACCGCCGCGCGGCGCCGCGGCGCCGCGCGCGACCGCACCGCGCCGGGTACGACTCGTGCCCGACGCCAGGGTCGGGCACGAGTCGCCGGTCGGGCACATCGGGCACGGGTCACCGGCCGCTGGCCGGTCGGAGCCGGGCCGGCACGGCCCGGCGGCGGGCAGCGGTCAGCTGCACTCGCGGCAGATCAGTTCCCCGTTGCGCTCCACCGCCAGCTGGCTGCGGTGGTGCACCAGGAAGCAGCGCGAGCAGCGGAACTCGTCGGCCTGCATCGGCAGTACCTTGACGGTCAGCTCCTCGTCGGCGAGGTCCGCGCCGGGCAGCTCGAAGCTCTCGGCCACCTCGGCCTCATCGACGTCGACCGCGCCGGATTGCGAGTCCACGCGGCGCGCCTTGAGCTCCTCGAGGCTGTCCTCACCGAGGTCGACCTCGTCGCGCCGCGGGGCGTCGTAGTCGGTGGCCATGGGTTGTCACACTCCCGTATCGATGTGTCGCTTCCGCATTCCAACGCCGGGCGACGGACCTTCGGTTCCCGCCTCGCCGGGCATCCTCGCCGACACCGCGACGTGGACACCACGCCGGAGTACGGGAGGGGGGCCTGGCCACCGGAAAACCGCCCGGCGAGCGGGGTACCTTACCCGCCCTGCCCGATGCATGTACGCGCAGGTACATAGACATGTTCCCAATGTGACTCAGGCGACACAAAAGTAGGGGTCGCGGTGCACATATCGACGTCGGCGCGCCGAGTGACCGCGGACCTTTCGGAGTCGGCCGACGCGCCAGCGGCTACCCTCGGCGGCATACCCGCAGCCGCGACGCCCACCCCTCGGTCGCCGGCGCCGCTGCGCCAGATGAGGTCACTGTCAGGTACGGGAGCCGCAGATGAGTTTCGCGCGCGTACGAGCGCTGGTCTTTGTCGGCACCCTGGCCGTGGTCGCGCTGGTGTTCGTGGTCGTGGCCATCGTCCGGGACTCGCAGCGCACGGCGCCCGGCGCCCAGGGCTGCCCGGAGGGCTGGGTGGTGGTTGACCTCCGGCTCCCCGAGCCCAAGGAAGTAAAGATCAACATTTTCAACGCGACCTCGAACAGCGGGCTGGCCCAGCAGGTGGCGGAGGACTTCCGCAACCGGCAGTTCCAGGTCAAGAAGGTGAGCAACAGCAAGAAGGCGGTGCAGGAGGTGGCCGTGCTGCGGTACGGGCCGAAGGCGTACGGGGCGGGGCACCTGCTGCGGTCGTACTTCCTCGACGAGGCGGTGGAGCAGTACGACAAGAATCGCAAGGACGACACGGTCGACGTCATCATCGGCACCGGCTTCCAGCAGCTCGGCACGACGACCGAGGTCAACCAGTCGGTGGCCGCACTGGGCAAGCCCGCCCTGCCGGCCGGCTCCTGCGCCGCGCAGTAGTCGGGGCCGGACCGCGGGCCAGGGGCCGCCCACGGGCCAGGGGCCGCCCACGGCGTCCCGCGCCGCCCACGGGTCAGGGGCCGCCCGCGGCGTCCAGCGCGGCCAGCCGGTCGTGCAGGGCGTCGAAGAGCGCCGGCGGCGCGGCCAGCACCAGGTCCGGACCCGGGGCCGCGCCGCGCAGTCCCGCGCAGCGCAGCCCCGCCTCGCTGGCGATCAGCACCCCGGCGGCGTGGTCCCACAGCGCCAGGCCCTTCTCGTAGTACGCGTCCACGGCCCCGGCGGCGGCCAGGCACAGGTCCAGCGAGGCCGCGCCGAGGCGGCGGATGTCCCGGATCGCCGGCAGCAGCCCGGCCAGCACCCGGGCCTGGTGGGCGCGCCGGTCGGCCGCGTAGCCGAAGCCGGTGGCCACCAGCGCCTGGCCGAGGTCGGTGACCGCCGAGCCGCCGAGCCGCCGTCCGTTGCGGTAGGCGCCCCCGCCGCGCACCGCGGTCCACTCCTCGCCGGTGGCGGCGTTGCAGACCACGGCGGCGACCACCTCGCCGTCCACCTCCGCCGCCAGCGACACCGCGTACTGGGCGAGCCCGTAGAGGTAGTTCACGGTCCCGTCGATCGGGTCGACGATCCAGCGCACCCCGCCGGCCCGCGCGCCCCCGTACTCCTCCCCGAGCACCGAGTCGTGCGGCCGTGCCGCGCGCAGCGCCGCCACCACCTGCCGTTCGACGGCGCGGTCCGCCGCGGTGACCACGTCCGTGGCGGTCGTCTTGGTCGCCACGTCGCCGATGTCAGTCGCCCGCATCCGCCGCGCCGTCGCCGCGGCCTCCCGGGCGGTCCGCACCGCGATCTCCAGCAGCTGTCCCGGCCGCGCCGCCGCACCGTCCATCGGGCCTCCCTCCGCACCGCGTACCATCCTGGCAAAGTGCCCGGTGCCGGCGTGCGTCGTGGGATGGCGGTGTCGGAACGGCGCTACAATTCTCACGCCTGTCCGCGTGCCGCGGCCGCTCAGTGAGTGACCGGCTCAGTGAGTGACCGATCCTCGACACGGGGGCCGCACACCACACCGGCCAGAGCTGTGGTCCGCGCCATCGGCCGTGCTCGTTCATCGCCTCCGGAAGGTCTTTCGTGACAGACGCCCGCCACACCGGCGCCGACGTACGCCCGATCACCGATGCCTTGATCGCCCAGGCCGCGCAGGCGGGCGGGCAGCTCACGTCGGCGGAGGTGGCGCGCACCGTCGAGTCGGCCGGGGTGACCCCGACCCAGGCCAAGAAGATCCTGCGCGCGCTGTCCGACGCCGGCATCACCGTGGTCGTCGACGGGTCGGCCAGCACCCGGCGCCGGGTGGCGGCGGCCCGGGCGGCCACCCCCGCCTCGAAGGCCACCACGGCGAAGGCGGCGTCCGCGGCCAAGGCCTCGGTCGCCGCGGCCAAGGCCGTGGAGCCGGCCGCGGCGGCCGAGGGCGGCCGGGCCGCCGAGCCCGCCAAGGCGGCGCCGGCCAAGGCCGCCAAGGCGGCGCCGAAGGCCCCGGCGAAGAAGGCGCCGGGCCGGGCCGCCGAGCCGACG
>DATMJT010000449.1:0-19036 GCA_035553735.1 Pilimelia sp. | reverse complement strand
GTACTGGCTGGTGTAACGAGCCAGTACTGGCGATTGGGCGCGCGTCGGGGAACCGACCGCGGTGGGGAGGTGCCATGCGGCGGATCGTGGGGATGTCGGCCGGCCTGCTGGCCGTGCTCGCCCTGGCCGGCGGCGGAACGGTGGCCGCGGCACCACCGGGCCCGGCCGCGCCGGCCCCGGCGGAGCGGGCCGCGGCGGCGCCGGCCGGGACGGGGGCCGCCGAGCGCCCCGCATCGGTGGCCCCGCGCCCCGCCGCGGCCGCCGGGCGGGCGGCCGCCGCGGGCCCCGCGAGCGCCGCGGCCGCGGCGCCGGCGGTGCCCCCCGCGGTGCCCCGTGCGGGGCGGCAGCGGATCGGCACCGTGGAGAACGTCCAACGCCGCCTGTCGTACGCGGATCCGAGCGACCGCGCGGTCTTCCGCTACCCCGGCGCGTCCTACGTCAAGGTGCACCTCAGCCGGGCCCTGCTGCTGCCCGGCGACGAGGTGACGGTGGCGGACCCGGCCGGCACCGAGGTCCACCGGTACCGCGCCGACGCGCTGGGCGCCGTGGCGGAGCTGGCCCGCGGCGGGCGGTGGGCGATGTCGGTGCCCGGCGACACCGCCGTGGTGCGCCTGCGCCGCACGCTCGACCCGCTGGGTCTGCGGCGCGCGCTGGACCGTTCGGGCGCGGACCTGGCCCGCCACGGCGTGACGGTCGACCGGGTGGCGCACGGCCTGACCCCCGGCGAGCGGGCGGCCCGGCGTGCCGGCCCGGGCGGCCCGGGCCGCGAGGAGAGCATCTGCGGCGCCGACAACAAGGCCGACGCGGTCTGCTACCGCACCAGTGACCCGGTCGCGTACCGCCACTCCAAGGCGGTGGTGCGGCTGCTGATCGACGGCACGGAACTGTGCACCGGCTGGCGGGTCGGCCCGGACAACCGGCTGCTCACCAACAACCACTGCTTCGCCCGGTCCGAGGAGGCGTACAACACCGAGGTCTGGTTCAACTACCAGTGCGCCCGGTGCCGCGGCTTCGAGGTGTTCCGCCCGACGAAGGTGTGGGGCGACCGGGTGCTCTACACCGACCGGACGCTCGACCTCACCGTGTTCACGGTGGAGAACTTCGCCGAAATCCGCGGCTTCGGCCACCTGGAGCTGGACCCGGTCCGGCCGGTGCGGGGGGATCAGGTCTACATCCCGCAGCACCCGGCCGGGGAGCCCACGGTGATCGCCATGGCCAGCGACGTGGACCGGGCCGGCAACTGCGCGGTGGTCGACCCGGCCTACGACGGGTACGGCGTCGACACCGACGTGTCGTACTACTGCGACACCGAGGGCGGCTCCTCGGGATCCCCGGTGCTGTCCCGGCGGACCGGCAGGGTTGTGGCCCTGCACCACTTCGGCGGCTGCCCGAACTCCGGCGTCCGGGCCGACCTGATCCACCAGCGGATCCAGCACCTGCTCGGCTGAGGGGCCGGGCGTCGGCCGGGCCGGAAACCTGCACGGCATCTACACCGTCGCCGGGCCGAGCCGTCGCCGCCGGTGGGGTAGCGTCGGCGACGTGCCGAAGCCCCGCCGCCCCGCGCCGACCTCCGGCGTCGCCCCGACCTCCGGCGTCGCCCCGGCGTCGGGCACGGTCCTGGTCGGCGGGGGCGGACCGCAGGGCGGGCCGCCGGTGGCCCCGCCCGCGCGGGCCCGTCCGGCGGCCGCGCCGCCGGGCGACCGCCGGTGGCCGCCCCTGCGGCCGGTGCGCCCGTCGGGCTGGTGGTGCGACGCGGCGCTCGCGGCCTGCGTCGTCGCGCTGACCGTGGCGCTGGCCCGAGGCGCGCTGCTGGAGTTCGACGTGGGCGTGCGGGACTGGGTGCTGGCGCACCGTCACCCGGCGCCGTGGTGGAGCGCCCGGGTCCTCAACTTCCTCGGCCAGGGCGGGCTGGTGCTGGTGCCGGTGTGCGTGGGGCTCGCCGGGTGGCTGGCCCGGCGGACGCGGTCCGCCCGCCCGCTGCTGCCGGTCGTCGGGGCGTTCCTGCTCGGGTACGCCACCGTGGGGCCGCTCAAGCTCCTGCTGGACCGCGGCTACCCGCGCAACACCGAGCTGGCCCACCCGGAGCGGCTGTTCAGCGACCCCGTGGGCGGGCTGGCGTACCCGTCCGGGCACGCGGTCAACGCGGTGCTGTGGTACGCCGTGGCGATGCTGCTGGTGGCCGGGCTGCGCCGGGCGTACGCCCGGCCGCCGCTGAGCGCCGCGACCCGGCGGACCATCCGGGTGCTGCCCCCCGTGGTGGTCTCCTGTACCACGGTCTACCTGGCCTTCCACTGGGTGACCGACGCGGTGGCGGGGGTGCTGCTCGGCCTGCTGCTGGCGCGCCTCTGGGCGCGGGTGGACTGGGACGCGCTGCCGCTGCCCGCCCGGCTCGGCGACTGGCGGCGCCCCGCCGGGCTGTAGCGACCCCCCCGCGGCGACCCACTGCGGCGGCCCTCCCGCGGCGGCCCTCCCGCGGCGGCCGGGCCGCGGCGGCCGGGCCGCGGCGCCTGACGTACGCCGGCCGCCTGACCATCCGGCCGCGCGCCGCGGAGGCGCGCCGCGGGCCCCAGGGAGGGCCTGCGCCGGCGTGGGCCTACGGCCCGGCGGGCGGGTCCTGCCAGGTGCCGGCCCGCATGACCCGGGTCACCCGCAGCGCGTCGTCGAGCACCACCAGGTCGGCCCGCCGCCCCGGGGCGAGCGACCCCACCTCGTCGGCCAGCCCCAGCGCGCCCGCCGGGGTGGTGGCCGCCATGCGGCAGGCGGCGTCGATCGGCACCCCGGCGCCGACCGCCCGGCGCAGCGCGGCGTCCATGGTCAGCGTGCTGCCGGCGATCGCGCCGTTGTGGGCGAGCCGGGCCACCCCGTCGGCCACCACCACGGCCAGGCCGCCCAGCTCGTACGGGCCGTCGGGCATGCCGGCGGCGGCCATCGCGTCGGTGACCAGGGCGGTCCGCTGCGCTCCGGCGCTGCCGGCGACGTATGCCAGCGTGCCGTCGTGCAGGTGCACGCCGTCGGCGACCACCTCGCAGACCACCTCGGGGGCGCCGAGCAGGGCCAGCACCGGCCCCGGCTGGCGGTGGTGGATCGGCGGCATCCCGTTGAACAGGTGGGTGGCGACCGTGGCTCCGGCGTCGACCGCCGCCCGGGTCTGGGCGTGGTCGGCGTCGGTGTGGCCGACCGCGGCCACGACGCCGGCCTCCCGCAGCAGGGCGATGGCCTCCAGGGCGCCGGTCCGCTCCGGGGCGATCGTGACCATCCGCAGCGCGCCGTCGGCCAGGTCGATCAGCTCGCGCAGCTCGGCCGGGGAGGGGTCCCGCAGGTGGTCGGGGTTCTGGGCGCCGCAGCGGGCCACCGACAGGTACGGCCCCTCGTAGTGCAGTCCGGCCAGCACGCCCTCGGCCACCAGGGGGGCGAACGCCGCGGTGGCGGAGCGCATGAGCGCCAGCGGCGAACTGACCAGGCTGGCGACCAGCGTGGTGGTGCCGTGTCGCAGGTGGAACGCGGCGGCGCCGCGCGCGGCGCCGGGGTCGCCGGTGGTGAGCGTGTGGCCGCCACCGCCGTGGCAGTGGATGTCGACGAAGCCGGGAACGACCCACGGTCCGCCCGGGCTCCCGGTCGGGCGCACCGCCGTGATCCGGTCGCCGGTGACCTCGACGACGCCGCCGTCCAGGACGCCGTCGGGCGTGACCACCCGGCCGCTGATCCGCTGCGTCACGCCGCCCCCTCGTGCCGGTCGACGGCTCGCCCGGGACGCCCCGCCGAGTCCTCCGCGGCGGCGGCCGCCGGGCCGGCGCCGGGCTGCCCGGCCGGGTCGGGGTCGAGCCGGCCGGGCAGCCCGGCGATCGGGTCCGGGTCGGGCCCCGCCGCCGCCCAGGTCTCGCAGGCCAGCAGCGCCGCGCCCAGGCAGCCGGCCTCGTCGCCGAGGGCGGCCCCGACCAGCCGCGGTTCCCGGTGGAACGTGATCCGCTGGCGCAGCGCGGCGCGCAGCGGCTCCAGAAGGGTGTCGCCGGCCTCGGCGAGCCCGCCGCCGAGCACCACCACCTCGGGGTCGAACAGCGCCTGCCCGGTGAGCAGCCCGTCCGCCAGGGCGTCCACGGTCTCCTGCCACACCTGCCCGGCGACCGGGTCGCCGGTGCGGGCCCGCTCCGCGACCTCGGCCGCGGTGGCCGCGGCGCCGGCCCGCTGCGCGTAGCGCCGGGCGACCGCGGACGCGGAGGCGATCGCCTCCAGGCAGCCGCGCGCGCCGCAGCCGCAGGGCGGGCCGTCCGGGCGTACCACGATGTGTCCGATCTCGCCGGCGGCGCCGTGCGCTCCGGCGAAGGCGTGGCCGGCGACCACGTGCGCGGCGGCGATGCCGGTGCCGATGGCGACGAACAGCACGTGGCCGGCGCCCGCGGCGGCGCCCAGCCGGGCCTCGGCCAGCCCCCCGGCGCGCACGTCGTGGCCGAGCGCCGCGGGCAGGCCCAGCCGCGCGGCGGCCAGCTCCCGCAGCGGCACGTCGCGGAAGCCGACGTTGGCCGACCAGACGGCGAGCCCGCCCGATTCGTCGACCACGCCGGGCACCACGATACCGACCGCCCGCGGCACCAGGCCCGCGCGCCCGGCCCTCGCCGCCAGCGCCTCGGCGGTGGCCAGGATGGTCTCGACCACCGCCGCGCTGCCGCGGTCGGCGCCGGTCGGGTGCCGCTCGGTGTGCCGCACGGTGTGGTCGGCGGCGGCCACCAGGCCGCTCTTGATGCTGGTGCCGCCCACGTCCAAGGCGATCACCACGTCATGCGGGCCCGCCAGGCCGGGGCGCGTGGTCGCGCGGGGGGCGGACGCCATGGCTCTCCTCAGCTCGCCGGCTTGCGCGGTACCGGCGTGGCGCATGGCTTACGCGGCCCTCCCGCGCAGTGCCTGCGCGATGCCGCGCGGTTTGCCGCTGTTTCGCGCGCCATTCTGCGCGAAGCTCCGCCCGCGGCGCAACCGCGCCGCCCGGTTTGCGCAGGCCAGCGTTTTGCACGCCAATGTTTTGCGCACTATTGTGCACGCATTCAGGCACGGTTCGCGCAGGGGCGCGGCGAGGAGGGGCCGGTGGACCGGTACGCGCGCTGGAACGCCCTGCTCGAACTGCTGGCGGAGAGCGGCCGGGTCAGCGTGGAGGAGGCGGCCGGGCGCCTGGAGGTCTCCCAGGCCACCATCCGCCGCGACTTCGACCAGCTCGCCCAGCAGCAGATGATCACCCGCACCCGGGGCGGGGCGGTGGCCAACGGCGTCTCCTACGACCTGCCGCTGCGCTACAAGACGGCCAAGCACTCCGCCGAGAAGCAGCGGATCGGCGCGGCGGCGGCCGCCCTGGTCAGCCCGGGCACGGTGGTCGGGCTCAACGGCGGCACCACCACCACCGAGGTCGCCCGGGCGCTGGCCGTGCGCCCGGACCTGGCCAACAGCCCGGACGGCGCGCCGCTGACGGTGGTCACCAACGCGCTGAACATCGCCAACGAGCTGCTGGTGCGCTCCCGGATGAAGATCGTGGTGACCGGCGGGGTGGTGCGGCCGCAGTCGTTCGAGCTGGTCGGCCCGCTGGGCGGGGGCATCCTGCGCGAGGTGACGCTGGACCTGGCCCTGCTGGGCGTCGACGCCCTGGACGTGGCGCTGGGCGCGGCGGCGCACCACGAGGGCGAGGCGGCGATGAACAACCTCATGGTGGCCCGGGCCCGCCAGGTGGTGATCATCGCGGACTCGTCCAAGTTGGGCGCCCACGCCTTCGCCCGGATCTGCCCGGTCGACCGCATCGACACCCTGGTGACCGACTCCGGCGCCCCGGCGGACACGGTCGCCGCGTTCCGCGCGGCCGGCGTCAAGGTCATCTGTGCCTGACCGCCGGGGCGTAGGCTGGTGTCGATCGTACGGGTGTGCTAGCGGCGCCCCGGGCCCGGCGACGCGGACGGGCGCCGGAGCGCGGGAGGGGCGGAGCATGGCAGGTGGGTCCGCGTGACGCCGGAGAGCGCCGCTCCCCGGCTGACCGAGCGGGAGCTGGAGATCCTGGCCTTCGAGCGCAGGTGGTGGCGCCACCCGGGGGCCAAGGAGCAGGCCATCCGCGACACGTTCGGGCTCTCGGCCACCCACTACTACCAGCTGCTCAACGAGCTGGTGGACAACCCGGCGGCGCTGGCCGCCGAGCCGGTGCTGGTCGGGCGGCTGCGTCGGCTGCGCGCCGCCCGCAGCCGGGTTGTCGGCCGGGGGCCCGGCGGCCCGACGTAGCCTCGCGGTATGCCTTCCGCATTCTCGGCACGGCTGGCCCGTGTCCGGAGCCGGCTGCGGTCCGGCCGGTGGACCCGCCGCCGGACCGTCGCCGCCCTGGCCGCCCTCGCCGTCCTGGCCGCCGCCGTGGGCTGGGCCGCCTGGCCGGCGGAGCCGCCGTACCGGACCGAGGAGCGGGTGCTCACCGTGCGGTCGGGCCCCGCCGGCGACGAGCCGGTCGCCCTGGACACCACCTTCTACCTGCCCGCGGGCGCCTCCGCGGGGCGACCGGTGCCCGCGGTCCTGCTGGGACACGGCTTCGGCGGCAGCAAGGCGAGCGTGCGGGCCGACGCGCAGGAGCTGGCCACGCTGGGCTACGCCGTGCTGGCCTGGACCGCCCGTGGCTTCGGGCGCAGCTCCGGGCAGGTCCACCTGAACAGCCCCGAGCACGAGGTGCGCGACGCGCAGCGGCTGCTCGACTGGCTCGCGCAGCGGCCGGAGGTGCGCCGCGACGCGGCCGGGGACCCCCGGGTCGGCGTGGTGGGCGGCTCCTACGCCGGGGCCCTGGCCCTGGCGCTGGCCGCCCGGGACAGGCGGGTCGACGCGATCGTCCCGATGATCACCTGGCACGATCTGGCGCGCGCCTTCCTGCCCGAGGCGGCCGGTGGTGACCCGGCCGACGGGGTCTTCAAGAAGTCCTGGGCCGGGCTGTTCTTCGGCACCGGGACCGCCGGCCCGACGGGCCTGGGCGGGCTGGTCGGCGACGACGGGCCGGACGCGGGCACCGGCGGGGGGCCGGTCGCCGGCGACGGCGGGGACCCCGCGTCCGGTGCCGGGCCGCCCGACGAGGCGCCGCCGGGCGTGCTGCTGCCGGGGCCGGGCCTGGGCGGCCTGGACCCGGCCTGTGGCCGGTTCGCCCCCGACGTGTGCCGGGCGTACCAGGCGGTGGCCGCCACCGGGCGGGCCACCCCGGCGGCCGTGGAGCTGCTGCGCCGCGGCAGCCCGGCGCCGGTGCTGTCCCGGATCAGCGCCCCGACGCTGCTCATCCAGGGCGAGGCCGACACCCTGTTCCCGCTGTCCGAGGCGGACGCCAACGCCCGCGGCATCGCCGCGGCCGGCACGCCGGTGCGGGTGGCCTGGTTCACCGGGGGCCACGACGGCGGCGCCGGGCCGGACAGCGACCAGAACCGGATCAAGTTCCTCACGGCGCAGTGGCTCGACCACTACGTCAAGGGCGTCGGGGACCCGCCGCCGAGCAGCTTCACCTACTCGCGCATCGCGGGGTTCAGCGCGCTGGACAGGGGACTGACCAGCACCGGCTACGCGGTGGACCGCTACCCGGGCCTGGCCGGCACCCAGACCCGGACCGTCGACCTCACGGGCGCGCCGCAGCGGGCGGCCAACCCGCCCGCCGGCAACCCGGCGCCGATCTCGTCGGTGCCGTTCGCCGGCGCGCTCGGTTCGCTGCTCGGCGGGGCCGTGGCCGACCTGCCGGGCCAGCACGCCCGGTTCCGTTCGGAGCCCCTGGCGGCCGCGTACGACATCGTCGGCTCGCCGCGGGTGCGGATCCGCGCGGCCTCGCCGACCGGTGAGGCGGTGCTGTTCGTGAAGCTCTACGACGAGGCGCCGGACGGCACCGCGAGCCTGCCGGGCAGCCAGGTCGCGCCGGTCCGGCTGACGGGCCTGCCGGCCGACATCGCCGACGCCGAGCCGGTCACCGTCACGCTGCCGGCGATCGTGCACCGGGTCGAGGCCGGGAACCGGCTGCGGCTGACCGTCGCCACGGCCGACCAGGCGTACGCCACCCCCGTCGAGCCCGCGGTGTACACGGTGGCCCTGGGCGACGGCCGGCTGGACCTGCCGACCGTGGCCGGCGCGCCGATTCCGAGCCCCGCGGTGCTCTGGCGCTACGTGCTCCTGGGGCTGCTCGCCGCGATCGCGGTCGGGCTCGCCGCGGTGCTGCTGGCCGCCCGGCGGCGGCACCGCCGCGCCGACCGCACGGTCACGGCCGAGTACGCCGACGTGCCGCTGGTGGTGCGCGGCCTGCGCAAGGAGTACGCCGACGGCTTCGTGGCGGTGTCCCAGGTGGACTTCGCCGTCCAGCGCGGCCAGGTCGTCGGCCTGCTCGGCCCCAACGGGGCGGGCAAGACCACCACCCTGCGGGTGCTCATGGGCCTGACCAGGCCGACCGCCGGGGAGGTGTTCGTCTTCGGGCACCGGCTGGCCCCGGGCGCGCCGGTGCTGTCCCGGCTGGGCGCGCTGGTCGAGGGGCCCGGCTTCCTGCCGCACCTGACCGGCCTGGAGAACCTGCGCGCCTACTGGCGGGCCACCGGGCGCCCGGAGGCCGACGCGCACTTCGCCGAGGCATTGGAGATCGCCGGGCTCGGCGACTCGGTGCACCGCAGGACCAGGACCTACAGCCACGGCATGAAGCAGCGGCTGGCCATCGCCCAGGCGATGCTGGGCCTGCCCGAGCTGCTGGTGCTGGACGAGCCGACGGACGGGCTGGACCCGCCGCAGATCGCCCAGATGCGCGAGGTGCTGCGCCGGTACGCCACCGGCGGCCGGGCGGTGCTGGTCTCCAGCCACCTGCTGGCCGAGGTGGAGCAGACCTGCACCCACGTGGTCGTGGTGCACAAGGGCGCGATCGTGGCGTCCGGCCCGGTGGACGAGATCGTCGGGGACTCCCCGACGGTGCTGCTGGACGTCTCCGACGTGGCGGCGGCCACCGCGGTGCTGGGGCGGCTGCCCGGCGTCCGCGCGGTCCGGGCCGAGGGTCCGGCCGCGGACGGTGCCGCGGATGGCGGAGCGGTGGGCGGCGGCACGGCCGGTGCGGCGGACGGTGGCGCGGCCGGCGGCGGTACGGACGGCGGTGGCGCGGCCGGCGGCGGTGCGGACGGCGACCCGTCGGCCCGCGGTGCCGGTGCGGCCGACGGCGGCCCCACCGGCGGCGGGGCCGGCGGGCTGGTGGTGGACATCGGCGCGGCGGCGCGCAGCGAGGTGGTGGCCGAACTCGTCCACGCCGGGGTCGGCGTCGACCGGGTGGTCCCGCGGCGCCGGCTGGAGGACGCGTTCCTGGCCCTGGTGGGCGACAACTCCCGAGGAAGTGGTGACCGGTGAGCGCGAGGCGCGAGGCGACGGAGCAGCCGGCGCCCCCGGGGGCGGTCGCGGCGGCGGCGCGGCGACCGGCCCAGCCGGACGGCGCCGCGGCCCACTACCGCGCGGGCCGCACCCTGCCGGTGCGGGCCGAGTGGCGCCGCCAGGCGTCCCGGCGGCGCACCCAGCTGGCCCTGGGGGCCATGGTGCTGCTGCCGCTGGTCATCCTCGCGGCGTTCCAGTTCGGCTCGGACGACGACGAGCGGCGCAACAGCCGGCGCGGGGAGTTCTCCAGCCTGGTCGAGCTGGCCACCTCCGGCGGGCTGAACTTCACCCTCTTCACCATCTTCGTGTCGGCCTCCTTCCTGCTGGTCGTCGTGGTGGCCCTGTTCTGCGGCGACACCGTGGCCAGTGAGGCGAGCTGGGGCAGCCTGCGCTACCTGATGGCCGCCCCGGTGCCCCGCGCCCGGCTGCTCGGGGTGAAGCTGGTGGTGGCGCTGGGCCACTCCCTGCTGGCGCTGCTGGTGCTGGCCGGCACCGCGCTGGTCGCCGGCACCCTGCGCTACGGCTGGAGCCCGCTGCGCAGCACCGTGGCGGCGGAGATCCCGACCGGGGAGGGCGTGCTGCGGCTGCTCGGTGTGCTCGGCTACCTGGCGGTCAGCCTGCTGGTGGTGGCGGGGCTGGCCTTCCTGCTGTCGGTGTCCACGGACGCCCCGCTGGGCGCGGTGGGCGGGGCGGTGATGCTGTTCATCGTGTCGAGCATCCTGGACCAGATCGAGGCGCTGGGCTGGCTGCGCAACCTGCTGCCGACCCACTTCAACGCGGCGTGGCTGGGCCTGCTGTCCACCCCGGTGCAGTGGGACGACCTGGTCAAGGGGTGTATCTCGGCCGTCGCGTACGCCACGGTGTTCTGGTCGCTGGCGTGGTGGCGCTTCCTGCGCAAGGACGTGGTGTCCTGAGCGACGCCGGTCGCGCGGCCCGCCCGGCCGCGGCCCGCGGCGCACCGACCCGCCGCGGGCCGGTCGCCTGGGCGGTCCGTGAGGATGCTCACGCACTGGGAAAACGGACCTCGGCCGTACACTGGCGGCAACAAACTGCATAGCACGGACGGTGCCGCGCGCAGGCGTACACCGCCCGCTCATCCAGAGGGGTTGAGGGACACGGCCCGATGACACCCCGGCAACCACCGCCGTGGCTCGCTTCGCGAGCCCGTCGGCGGCAGGTGCCAATTCCGTCCCACGCCGCAGGTCGCGGTGGGTGGGAAAGATGAGAGGAAGGGTCATGACGTCGACGCTCGACGCCTCCGCCGCGACCGCCGCGGCCAGCCCCGCCCGGTGCCTGGTCTGCCGGGGATGCGGCGCGGAGTATCCGCTCGCCGCGCAGCACGCGTGCTTCCAGTGTTTCGGGCCGCTGGAGGTGGGCTATGACGCCGAGGCCCTGCGCCGGGTCACCCGCGCGCAGATCGAGGCCGGGCCGAGCAACCTCTGGCGGTACGCCGGCCTGCTGCCCGCCGGGCAGGACCCGGCCGCCCGGGTCAGCCTGAACCCCGGCCTCACCCCGCTGGTGCGCGCCGACCGGCTCGGCGCGGAGCTGGGCTTCACCGCCCCACTGTGGGTCAAGGACGACTCGGCCAACCCGACCCACTCGTTCAAGGACCGGGTGGTCTCGGTCGCCCTGACCGCGGCCCGGGAGCTGGGCTTCCGCCGGTTCGCGTGCGCCTCGACCGGCAACCTGGCCAACTCGGTGGCCGCACACGCGGCCCGGGCCGGGGTCCCGTCGATCGTGTTCATCCCGGCCGACCTCGAGCAGGGCAAGGTGGTCACCACCGCGGTCTACGGCGGGGACCTGGTGGCCATCGACGGCTCCTACGACGACGTGAACCGGCTGTGCAGCGAGCTGGTGGAGACCGACGAGTTCGCCGACACCGCATTCGTCAACGTCAACGTGCGCCCGTACTACGCCGAGGGCTCCAAGACGCTGGGGTACGAGGTGGCCGAGCAGCTCGGCTGGCGGATCCCGGAGCAGGTGGTGATCCCGATGGCCAGCGGCGAGCTGCTCACCAAGGTCGACAAGGCGTTCGCCGAGCTGGTGGAGATCGGGCTGGTGGAGGCCCCGGCCAACGGCTGGCGGGTGTTCGGCGCCCAGTCGGCCGGCTGCAACCCCATCGCGGCGGCGCTGCACGCCGGCGCCGACGACATCGTGCCGGTCAAGCCGACCGGCATCGCCAAGTCGCTCAACATCGGCGACCCGGCCGCCGGGCCGTACGCGCTGGAGTCGGTGCGGCGCACCGGCGGCTGGATGGACTACGCCGACGACGAGGAGATCCGGGCCGGGATCGCGCTGCTGGCCCGGACCACGGGCATCTTCCCGGAGACGGCCGGCGGGGTTACCGTCGCGGTGCTGCGCAAGCTCGTCGAGACGGGCCGGCTGGATCCGGCGGCCGAGACCGTGGTGTTCAACACCGGCGAGGGCCTGAAGACCCTCGATGCCGTGGCCGAGCGGGTAGGGCCCACGTACCGGATCAAGCCGTCGCTACGCGCGGTGCGCGAGGCGGGCCTGGTCGCCTGAAGTATGTGACCCGCGGTATGTCCGCCAAACGGGCAACCCTAGTTGTCCGATCGGCCTATGTCGAGATTGCAATGTGTAGTTGTGGGCGTGCGTTAAGTCAGAAAATCTCGGGTCGAAAGGCTTGACGTCGGGTTGCCGACAGCGCAGGATGCTCGTGCGGGAGGACGTACCGCCGTAAGGATTCCGATCAGAGCTTGGCAACAATCTCCTCCGGATCCAACGACCCAGCGCCGGAGGCGTTGTGCGGGCGTCCTTCCGACCAACGTCGCCGATCGGGCCGCGCCACCGGGCGCGGCCCGATCGCTGTGCGGCCCGGCCGCTGTCTGAACCCGGCTGCGGTGCGGCCCCGACTCCGGTCCGGCGCCGGCCCCTGTCCGCCCGGTCGCGCGGGTGACCCGGCGCGGTAAACCGGTCGCGCAGCGGCCCGCACCGGCGCACCCTCGGAGGCATGGACATCGCCGTCACTGCCGAGAACCCGGTCGACGAGGACACCATCGCGCGCCTGCAAACCATCGCGGCCGCCTGCATCGCCCACGACACCCCGGACCTGCCGCCGCCGTATCGACATAGCTTCCGCGCGCAGTTCAGCCATCCCTGGCCCGGCCGCGAGCAGCACTGGCTGGTCGCCCGGTCCGCCGGGGAGCCGGTCGGCTACGCCGAGCTGAGCCTTCCGACGCTGGACAACCTCGACAACGCGCTGTTGGAGCTGCGGGTCCATCCGGAGCACCGGCGGCGGGGCGTCGGCCGGGCACTCTACGCCGCGGTCGTCGAGTGCGCCCGCGCCGCGGGGCGCAAACGGGTACTGAGCGACAGCGTGCGGGCCGTACCGGGCGGCCCGCCCCGCGAGGACGTGGGTACCCCGTTCGCCCGCAGTGTGGGCGCCGAGGCGGCCCTGGTGGACGTGCGCCGGCGACTGGACCTGACCGCGGTGGACGAGGCGGCGCTTGACGCGCTGTCGTCCGGGGCCGCCGAACGAGCCGGTGGCTACTCGCTCGTGCAGTGGCGCGGCGCCACCCCGCAGGAGTACGTCGCCGACGTGGCGTACCTGGAGGGGCGGCTCAGCGCCGACGCGCCGCTGGGCGACCTGGCCTGGGAGCCGGAAAAGTACGACGTGGCCCGGATCCGGGCGTTCGAGGAGGCGCTCGCCGCCCGGGGCCGGCAGCTGCACCACACCGCCGCCCGGCACGACGCCAGCGGGCGGCTCGTCGCCTACACGACCATCTGCCTTCTCGACGGCGTGGACTGGCACGGCTGGCAGGAGACCACCCTGGTGGATCCGGTCCATCGCGGCCGGCGGCTGGGCACTCTGATCAAGGTGGCCAACCTGCGGCACGTCCGGGCCGCCGCGCCGGGGGTGCGGGCGATCGACACGGTGAACGCCGCGGTCAACGACCACATGGTCGCCATCAACGAGGCGATGGGCTTCCGCCAGGTGGAGGCCTGGGTGGACTGGCAACACCACCTGTAGCCGGCCCGGTCGCGGCCGCCGGGTCGGCGGTCGCGCCGGGGCAGCACGGCCTCGGCGGTGCGCACGCCGCCGGCCGGGCTGCCCCGGGTGGCGCCGGCCGCCGCACTTGCCTCAGGGCGGCGGCCGGGCGGCCGATGGGACGACCATGCGTCAGTTCCATCGGCGCGGCCGTCACCGGGGCCCCCACCGGCTCGGCCGCGCGTGGACCGCGGCCGGCAGCACGCTGCTCACCCTGCTGGCCCTGGCCACCTCTCCCGCCTCCGCCGCCGCGGGCGCCGGTCCGCGCGGCCCGCTGCAGCCGGTCCACGCCGTGCGGCCCAGCCCGGACGCGTCGCTGTCCGTCCGGGTGTTCGCCACCCGCGAGGGCCTGGTCGGCGGCGTGACCGCCAACGGCCACGTCATCCGCGAACGCGACCACTTCGTCGCCCTGCCGTCCCGGCTGGGCCTGTCCGTGCGCGGCGGCGGCGAGCGTTCGGTGCGGGTGTGCGCGCCCAACGGCCGGTGCGCGTACGCCCCGGTGTGGGACGTCGGGCCGTGGAACACCACGGACGACTACTGGAACCCGCGCCGGCAGAGCTGGACCGACCTGCCTCAGGGGCTCCCGCAGGCACAGGCCGCGTACGCCGGCGGCTACCACGGTGGGCGCGACGAGTTCGGCCGCGCGGTGGCCAACCCCGCCGGCATCGACCTGGGTGACGGCACGTTCTGGGACGCCCTGCGGCTGGCCGACAACAGCTGGGTGACCGTGTCGTTCCTGTGGACCGGGGCGCCCGGCCCGCGCGGCCGCGTCACCACCGGCGGACTGCCGCTGCACCTGCGCGCCGGGCCCGGCACCGCCGCGGCGTCGACCGGGCTGGCCGGGGAGCACGCCCAGCTGCCCATCCAGTGCCAGGTCCGGGGCCAGCGGATCGTCGGGGCCGTGCGGACCACCGACCTGTGGAACCGGGTGGCCCCCGGCACCTTCGTCTCGCACGCCTACGTGAGCGTCCCGGCGGGCTTCACCGTGCCGAGCTGCCGCTGACCCGGCGGGCACCCGGTGATGCCGGCGGGCACCGGTGAATCAGTGCGGGCCGGGTGATCCGGCGGGCACCGCGATTCGGTGACGGCCAGGTGGTCCCGGCGGTCGCCGCAAGACCGGGGGTGCCGCGGCGCTGCCGCCGGGCCCGGGCGATGCGGCAGGATGGGGTCATGACGGACGATGCGCACCCCTGGTTCGCCCGGCACGCCGAGACCCTCACGGGGGCGCTGGCCGCGATCCGCGAGCGCTCCTACTGGTCGGCGTATCCGGAGTCGCCCAGCCCGCGGGTGTACGGCGAGACGGCCGCCGCGGACGGCGAGGCGGCGTTCCGCGCCCACCTGGGCCGGCGGTTCCCACTGGACCAGCCGGGCACCGCCGGGTGGGTGGCCACGGAGGCCAGCCCGTTCGGGCTGGAGCTGGGCGTCAGCTATCCGCACGCCGGGGCCGCCGAGCTGGTCCGCGCCGCGCAGGCGGCGCTGCCGGCGTGGCGCGACGCCGGGCCGCGCACCCGCGCGGCGGTCGCGCTGGAGCTGCTCGCCCGGCTGCACGCGCACGTCTTCGAGCTGGCCCACGCCGTGCAGTTCACCACCGGGCAGGCGTTCGTGATGGC
Source organism: Pilimelia sp. (assembly GCA_035553735.1). GTDB lineage: Bacteria > Actinomycetota > Actinomycetes > Mycobacteriales > Micromonosporaceae > DATMJT01. The sequence goes on along the minus strand of DATMJT010000449.1, from coordinate 4,054 downwards.
GTTCCAGGCCGGCGGGCCGCACGCGCTGGACCGGGCCCTGGAGGCCGTCGCCTACGCGTACGCCGAGATGACGCGCCACCCCGGCGTCGCCCGGTGGGAGAAGCCCGCGGGCAAGGGCGAGCCGCTGCGCATGACCAAGACGTTCCACGTGGTGCCCCGCGGGGTGGCGCTCGTCGTCGCGTGCAACACCTTCCCGACGTGGAACTCCTACCCCGGCCTGTTCGCCTCGCTGGTCACCGGCAACCCGGTCATCGTCAAGCCGCATCCGCGGGCGGTGCTGCCGCTGGCCGTCACCGTGCGGGTCGCCCGGGAGGTGCTGGCCGAGGCCGGCTTCGACCCCAACCTCGTGCTGCTCGCCGCCGAGGCGCCCGGCGAGGGGCTGGCCTCGGAGCTGGCGACGCATCCGGCGGTGCGGATCGTCGACTTCACCGGCTCCACCGAGTACGGCGACTGGCTGGAGGCCCACGCCCGGCAGGCCGCCGTCTACACCGAGAAGGCCGGGGTCAACGCGATCGTGGTGGACTCCACGGACGACTTCGCCGGGATGTGCCGCAACATCGGGTTCTCGCTCACTCTCTACAGTGGCCAGATGTGCACCACCCCCCAGAACGTCCTGGTCCCGCGCGGCGGCATCGCCACCGACCAGGGACACAAGAGCTTCGAGGAGGTGGCCGCCGGCATCGCCGGGTCGGTGGCGAAGCTCACCGGCGACCCGACGCGGGCGGTGGAGATCACCGGCGCGATCGTCAACGACGGGGTGCTGGACCGGCTGGCCGGGGCGCGCCAGGTCGGCGAGGTGGTGCTCGACTCGCAGGAGCTGCGCCACCCGGCGTACCCCGACGCCGTGGTGCGGACCCCGCTGCTGGTCCGGCTGGACGCGGCCGACGCGCAGACGTACGGCCAGGAGTGGTTCGGCCCGATCGGTTTCCTGGTCGCCACCGACTCCACCGCGCACAGCCTGGACGTCTTCCGGGAGGTGGCGGGTGCGCGCGGTGCGCTGACCGCGGGGGTCTACTCCACCGATCCGGGCGTGCTGGACGCGGCCGAGGCCGCGGCCGTGGAGGTGGGGGTGCACCTGTCGGCGAACCTGACCGGCGGGGTGTTCGTCAACCAGTCGGCGGCGTTCTCCGACTTCCACGCCACCGGGGCCAACCCGGCGGCCAACGCGTCGCTGACCGACGGCGCGTACGTGGCGGGCCGGTTCCGCATCGTGCAGTCCCGCCGCCCGGCCTGACCGGCGCGGTCACGCCGGGCGCCGGAGCCGGCGCTCGGTGAGCACCGGGATCCGCGGGTGGGGCACGATCTCGCCGGTCTCCACGAAGCCCAGCTTCAGGTACGCCCGCAACGCGCGGTCGTTGCCGTTGACCACCTCGAGGTGCAGCGTGTGGCGGCCGACCGCCCGCGACCAGGCCGCGACGGCGTCCACCAGGGCGCCCAGCAGGCCGGTGCCGCGGTGGGCCGGGGTGACGTAGACCGCGTAGAGCACGGTGACGTCCGGCAGTTCCGGCCAGGCCGTGCCGCCCGCGTGCCCGACCAGCTCGCCGGTCGGCGTCACCGCGACGAACTGGGCGCGCTCGTCACCGGCGACGGTGGCCAGCAGCCGGGCGCGGAACTCCTCGTGCGGCCGGGCCGCGGCCTCGTCCAGCCACTCCAGGAACGCCAGTGGCGCGTCGGCGAGCATCTCCAGCCGCAGCGCCCGCATGCGGGCCGTGTCCTGCGCGCGGACCCGCCGCACGTGGACGGCGGCCGGCGCCGGGGCGGGCCCCGGCGCGGTCGGCCCGGCCGCGCTCGGGTGCACGGCGGTCGGCGGCGGTGCGGGCGTGCCGGCGGGCGGCGGATTCCGGGTCATACCCGCATGATGGCAGCCGCTTCCACCCGGCTACGGGGCGATCAGCTGCGCGCCGATGTCCCGGCACAGGCGGGCGCCGTGGGTGAAGCCGTGTCGGGCGGGGTACCGGGCCAGCACGGCGAGCACCCAGTCCGAGCCCACGGCCAGGCAGCCGACCCGCCAGCGCCGGTCGTCGTCGGGCTGCAGCCAGCCGTTCTGGATCGCCACCGTGCGCGCCACGTCGTCGGGCAGGGCGCGGCGCACCCCGAAGTCACCGGCCCCGCGGACCGCGCGCATCTGGCCGAGCAGCCACGGCGTCCACCGCGGCCCGGCGGCGCGGCCGTCGGCCAGACAGGCGCCCGTGCGGGCCAGGTCCCGCGCCGAGAGCGCCGTGTCGGCCCAGCCGGCGGAGCGGGGTGGGTGGCTGTCGGTCAACCCGCACCGGGCGATGAGCCGGTGGATCGAGGACCGGCCGCCGACGAGGCGGTAGATCTCCGCGGCCGCCGCCTGGTCGCTGTCCCGGATCATCACCCGGAGCTGGCGCAGCCGCTCCTCGTCGGGGCGCCGCCCGCGGTCGCCGGCCAGGCGCAGGAAGTCGGCGGCCAGCCACGGCACGATCACTGAAGTGCTGTCGGTGGCCGCGGCGAGCGTGGCCGAGCCGGCGACCCGGCCGGTCCGGCGCTCCAGCAGGGCCCAGGAGACGAAGTCGGCCTGGGGCAGGCGTACCGGCCCCGGGCGCAGCGTACGACCGCGGACCGCGCCGTCGGGCACGGCCCGCTCGCCCGGTCCGGCGCGCCGCTCCGGCAGCCGGTCCGGGCCGATCCGGCCGGTGGCCCCCGCGGCCTGGTGGTCGGGGACCACGCCGGGGTGGTGCCGCAGGCCGTCGCCCAGGGTCAGGGCGGCGGCGACGGCGAGCACGACCCACACGCGCGTGGGGCCGCACCGGCCGCGGCGCGGCGGGCGGTGTCGACCGGGTCCGGCAAGGCGCCGGGCAGGGCTGGCGGTGGCCACGAACTGGTCAACGAAGCTGACCGGTCGGGGCCACGGTGTCCGATTTGGGATCGTGCGGGGCCGGCGGTGCTCGTGTAGCGTGCGAACTCGGCTGCTGTCACCGACTGACCGTCCCCGGCCCAGTGATGCGGCGGCCCCGGCCAGCGAGCGCTCCAGCCGGGGGCCGGCAAGGCCCAGCTTCATCGAAGTGAGGTAAGGAAACCGTGGCACAGGGCACCGTCAAGTGGTTCAACAGTGAGAAGGGCTACGGCTTCATCGCGACCGACGGAGGTCAGGACGTCTTCGTCCACTTCTCCGCGATCCAGATGGACGGGTACAAGGCGCTGGACGACGGACAGCGGGTGGAGTTCGAGATCGCGCAGGGCCAGAAGGGTCCGCAGGCCGAGCAGGTTCGCATCATCGCCTGACCCCCGACCGGCTGGCCGCCGGCCCCACGACTGACGTAAGGGCGCCGCCCCTCTCCCGGAGGGGCGGCGCCCTGTGTTCGTGCCGCGGTCCGCCCGCCGTCGCGGCCCGCCGAGCTCCGCGCCGGGCCGCGGCGCTTGCACTCACAGGGCCAGAGTGCTAAACAAGTCATTGGCACTCACGATGTGCGAGTGCCAGCCAGCGGGCCACCGCCCGCTCGCAACGTCGGTGGGCGACCGCCCGCCGGCAACACCGGCGGGCAGCAGCCCGTCGGTGCCACAGCGATAGACCAATGGTCGGGACGGTGGGGCTACCACCGGGGACGCGTTCCCTGGCGGGGCCGGTCGTCGCGGGCTGATCCGGCCCGGCCCACGGTACTTCCGCCGGGGTGCGGCGGAAGTGCCGAAGGTGCGTCAGCAGCGGCACGACCGGGCGACAAGCCGCGGGTGCCGGGATTGTCCAGGAGGACATCGCCGTATGGCCAAGATCATTGCGTTCGACGAGGAGGCGCGCCGGGGCCTCGAGCGGGGCATGAACACCCTCGCCGACGCCGTCAAGGTGACGCTGGGCCCCAAGGGCCGCAACGTGGTGCTCGAGAAGAAGTGGGGTGCGCCCACCATCACCAACGATGGGGTGAGCATCGCCAAGGAGATCGAGCTGGAGGACCCGTACGAGAAGATCGGCGCGGAGCTGGTCAAGGAGGTCGCCAAGAAGACCGACGACGTGGCCGGTGACGGCACGACGACGGCGACCGTGCTGGCCCAGGCGCTGGTCCGCGAGGGCCTGCGCAACGTCGCGGCCGGCGCCAAC
>DATMJT010000448.1:0-14268 GCA_035553735.1 Pilimelia sp. | reverse complement strand
CCTCCAGCAGCTCCAGGGACTTCAGGGTGCGGGTACGGGTGACCCCGGTGGTCAGGTCCAGCAGGTCGCCCAGCCCCTGCCGCTGCCCGGTGCGGAACGCCTCGACCGCGTCCAGTGCGGCCGGGTCGCGCCGGACCATCGCCGCGACGTGCAGCAGCTTGACCCCGTGCCGGGTGTCGGCGTCCATGTCGTCGAGCACGTTGACGTAGCCCTCGGGGTCCGCGTGCACCGCGGCGGCCTCGGCCAGCCGGGTGCGGGCGAAGTCGAGGTACAGCTGCCCCTTGGTGACGTCGGAGCTGGCGAGCGCCAGCTGGGCGCGCTCGGCCGAGCGCTTGACCCCGTAGAGCGGGTCACCGGGCACCGCGCCCTCGCTGGCTGCCGACATCCCGGAGATGGCGATGGCCCCGGCGGCGATGCCGACGACCACCGCCCCGCGGGTCCGCAGCCGGCCCGGGTAGCCGGTGGCGGCGCGTCGCGTGCCACGCCGGGCGGCGGGCGACCAGCGGGGCGGCGCCTCCGCCGCGGCCGCCGCGGCCTCGGCGGTCCGGCCGATCCCCTCGCGCTGGGCCGTGGCCAGCAGCATGGCACGGGTGTCCGCCCGGAATCCCGGGTCCACCTCGACGGTCGGGGGCCGCGCGGAGATCTGGTGACCGATCGCCACCAGCTCGGTCAGCTGCTGGTCCAGGCGGGTCCGGACATGGTGCCGCCGGCCGCCGTTGGCCTCGTCCAGCAACTGCGCGAAGCGCTGGGCGCGCCGGCGGTGGAAGAGGGTCGTGTTCACCGCGGAAACCTCCCTTCGCTGGGAACGGGGGGCCGGTCGGCGCGGTGGCCGACCGCTGGAGCGGGTCCGGCCCACGCCGGTCGCACCCCGCACAACGCGCCGCGGGCACGGTCGGTTACGGCCAGGGGGCCATGATCGTAACGATCCGTGATGGTCGTCACGCCCGACCACCGCGTCACGGCTGGAAGCCGTCGGGCAGGAGCCGGGCGAGAGCGCGGACCGCCCGGTACTGCAGCGCCTTGATCGCGCCCTCGTTCTTGCCCATCGCCTGGGCGGTCTCGGCCACCGAGAAGCCCTGCAGGAAGCGCAGCACGATGCACTCCTGCTGCTCCGGGTTGAGCTGCTTGACCGCCGTGAGCAGGGCGACGTTGGTGATGTGGTCCACGACCGCGGCCTCGGGCGAGCCCTCCGGTCCCCGGTCCTCCCGGTCGGCATCCAGCACGTCGCCGCTGGTGACCTCCAGCCGGTAGCGGCCGGACTTGAAGTGGTCGGCGACGAGGTTGCGGGCGATGGTGACCAGCCAGGCGCCGAGGTCGCGGCCCTGCCAGGTGAAGCTGCCGATCCGCTTGAGGGCCCGCAGGAACGTGTCGGAGGTCAGGTCCTCGGCCAGCTGCCGGTTGCCGACGCGGAAGTAGATGAACCGGAACACCGTGTCCACGTACCGGTCGTAGATCAGGCCGAACGCCTCGGCCTCGCCGGCCTGGGCGCGTTCGACCAGCGCCCACACCTCCGCGGCCGCGTCCGAGGGATCCGGTCGGTCGGGGTAGCGGGCAGGCGACCCCGTGCCCGAGCCCGTGCTCCGGGAGCCCGCGCCGTCGCGCCCCCCGGTGGGCGTGCGGACCTCGGTGTCCGGGCCGACGGCCTCACCGGGGCTCTGGGCCGGGCCGGGCTGCACCGGCATGGTGGGCCGGGTCGGGGCGGTCACCCGACCACCGATGGGCTTGGCATTGCCGCCCGGTATGTGCCGGGTCGGTGCCTCGTTGGTGTGCGGGCGGTTGCGGGTCCGGCGGACTCCGCCGTCGCCGCGCACTGCGACGCTCCATACCTCGCGCATCGAGAACCGCAGACAGGCCAGTCCCGCCGTGAGGGCCGCCCGGGCGGCGAGCACCTCCGGGCTGACCGGCGTTGCGGTGACCACGAATCCGGTCATGCGCCCACCTCGCTGCTCCGCTGCGTCACTGCCCCTCTTCCCGGATCCGGATCGGGCGCCCTCCCGCCACGCGAATTACCATGAAATGAGCAAAGCCGACACGAGCCCGCGAGGCGCCAATTCAGCGCAGCAAAGGGCACACTGGCCTCCTCAGGGTGAGGGGTGTCGACTCGCATCAAAAAGGGTGAGCCGACCCCAGGGATGATAGGGCCAACGTCACCCACGTGTGTGGAGTCGGTTACACAGGGCGGATTCTTTCGTGCGACCCTGCGGCCCCGTCGCACAACCTGTGCGCCGTCACCGGATCGGCGGGTGCAGGCCACCCCAACGGCTGATCCGACCGCGCCGACCGGGCACGCGGCGCGGCCGTGCGCTATGTCAGACTCGCCGGCATGCAGCCCCATGGTGCAGACCGTCCGGCCGGTGACGCGGCCGGGTCCGCCGGCGCCCGGCCGGCGCCCCGGCTCGCCCTGGTCACCCGGGCGGGCTGCCACCTGTGCGACGTGGCCCGGGAGGCGCTGGCCCGGGTGGCGCAGACCAGCGGCGAGCGCTGGGTCGAGATCGACATCGCTGGTGATCTCGACCTCGAGCGCGAGTACGGCGACCGCATCCCGGTCGTCCTGCTCGACGGGGCGGAGCACGGCTACTGGCGGGTCGAGGAGGAGCGGCTGCTGGGCGACCTGGCCCGCCGGCCGCGCGGCCGGTGAGCGGCGCGACGTCCCGGTGGCGACACCTGGTCTGGGACTGGAACGGCACCCTCCTGGACGATCTGGCTCTGGTCATCTCCGCGACCAACACGGCGCTCGGGTGGGCGGGCGCCCCGCCGGTGGATCCGGAGCGGCACCGGCGGGACTTCCGGCGCCCCGTACTCGACTACTACGGGCACATCCTCGGCCGCGAGCTGACCGCGGCCGAGTTCGCGGAGCTCGACCGGGCGTTCCACGAGGCGTACCGGTCGGGGCTGGTCGACTGCCGCCTGGCCGCCGACGCGGAGGCGGCGATGCGGTCCTGGCCGGGCACTCAGTCGCTGCTGTCCATGTGGTTCCACGACGAGCTGCTGCCGCTGGTGCGCCGCTACGGCCTGGACGCGCTGCTCGCCCGGGTGGACGGCCTGCGGGCCCCCGTCGGCGGCGACCGCAAGGCGCCGCACCTGGCCGCGCACCTGGACCAGCTGGGGCTGACCGGCGCGCAGGTGGTGCTGATCGGGGACTCCGTGGACGACGCCGACGCGGCGGCCGCGGTCGGCGCCGGGTGCGTGCTCTACGCCGGCGGGCTCAGCCATCCGGAGCGGCTGCGCGAGGTGGGGGTGCCGGTGGCCGACACGCTCACCGAGGCGGTGGCGGCCGCCCGCGCGCTCGGGTGACCCCGCGGGCGGGCCCGGCCGGCAGGGCCGGGCGGGCCGGTGGGCAGGCAGGGCCCCGGGCGGGCGCGGCCGGCAGGGCCCCGGGCCGGCAGGGCCGGCGGCTGGGCGGGGGTGTGGGCCGGCGCGAAACGCGCGGCACCGGGCTCACCGGAGATCCGGACGGGTGGGCCGATAATCGAATCGGCGGTCGCTCCAAGATCGCGATTTGTGCACGTCTTCACAAGCGCTTACGCTGTAGAACGGTCGAGCCCTGCTAGCACACCCGCCGACGGCGACCGCCGCAGGGCTCCCCTTCCGCTCGCAGCTCGCCGGCACGGAGTCAGATGAGTCAGCCACGCCCGGAGCACGGTTCCGGCCCCGTCAGCCCCGCCGCGGATCCGGACTTCCCGGACCTGCCCGAGGCCACGGTGGCCCGCCTGCCCGAGTACCTGCGGGCGCTGCACCACCTCGCCGAGTCCGGGCACGACACCATCTCCAGCGAGGGCCTCGCCGCCGCGGCGGGGGTCAACTCGGCCAAGCTGCGCAAGGACCTGTCCCACCTCGGCTCGTACGGCACCCGGGGCGTCGGCTACGACATCGCGCTGCTGATCGAGCAGATCGAGCACGTCCTCGGCCTGACCCAGCGGCGCGCGGTCGCGCTGGTCGGGGTCGGCAACCTGGGCCACGCGCTGGCCGGCTACGCGGGTTTCGCCGGGCGCGGGTTCCGCATCGCCGGGCTGTTCGACGCCGACCCGGCCCGGGTGGGCGAGCGGATCAACGGCCTGGTGGTGCGGCACGTGGACGAGCTGTCCGAGTTCGCCGCCCGGGAGGCCATCGCCATCGGGATCATCGCCACCCCGGCGTCGGCCGCCCAGGCGGTCGCCGACCAGCTGGTGGCGGCCGGGGTGACCGGGATCCTCAACTTCGCCCCGTGCGTGCTGGCGGTGCCCGACGGGGTCGACGTGCGCAAGGTCGACCTCGCCGTCGAGCTGCAGATCCTGTCCTTCCACGAGCACCGCAAGTCCGCGCTGACCGCGCTGCCGGGCGTGCTGCGCAACTCGGAGGCGGTCGGGACGTGAACCTGCTCGTGGTCGGAGCCTCCTACCGGACCGCGCCGGTCGCGCTCCTGGAGCGGCTGGCGGTGCCGCCGGCCGACCTGCCGCGCACGCTCGCCCGGCTGCTCGCCCAGGCGTACGTCGGGGAGGCGGTCGTGCTCTCCACCTGCAACCGGGTGGAGGTCTATGCCGCGGTGTCGGCGTTCCACGGCGGGCTCAGCGACGTGTGCGCGGTGCTCGGCGAGCAGGCCGGGGCCCCGGCGGCCGAGCTGGCGGACCACCTCTACGTGCACTACGACACCGCCGCCGTCACCCACGCCTTCCGGGTGGCCGCCGGGCTGGACTCGATGGTGGTCGGCGAGGCGCAGATCCTCGGCCAGCTCCGGGACGCCTACCACGGCGCCACCGAGGTGGACGCCGCCGGCCGCCTGCTGCACGAGCTGATGCAGCAGGCGCTGCGGGTGGGCAAGCGCGCGCACACCGAGACCGACATCGACCGGGCCGGGCAGACCGTGGTCAGCAGTGCGTTGGAGGCGGCCGCCGACGCCCTCGACGGGCCGCTGGCCGGGCGTCCGGCGCTGGTGGTCGGCGCCGGGGCGATGGGGGCGCTGGCGGTGGCCACGCTGACCCGCGCGGGCGCGGGCCCGATCGGCGTGGCCAACCGGGGATCCGGCCGGGCGGCCCGCCTCGCCGAGGCGTACCGGGCGGAGCTGGTGCCGCTCGACCGCCTGGGTGCGGCCATCGCCCAGGTGGACCTGGTGGTCACCGCGACCGCCGCCGTGGAGCCGGTGCTCGACGTCGGGACGGTCGAGGCCGCGGTCGCCGCCCGCGCCGCGGCGGGGCGGCCCGGCCCGCTGGTGCTGCTGGACCTGGCGGTGCCGCGCGACGTGGCCCCGGCCGTGGCCCGGCTGCCCGGCGTGCTGCTGATGGACATCGAGGCGCTCGCGGCCCTGCCCCGGCAGGCCCCGGCCGCCGCCGACACCGCGGCCGTCGAGCGGATCGTGACCACCGAGGTGGAGGCGTTCCTCGGCTGGCTGCGCGGGGCGGACATCGCGCCGACCGTGGCCGCCCTGCGGGCCCGGGCCGACGACGTGGTGGCCGCCGAGCTGCGCCGGCTGGCGCAGCGGCGGCCGGATCTCACCGACGACCAGCGGGCCGACGTGGCGCACACCGTGCACCGGGTGGTCCAGCGGCTGCTGCACTCACCCACCGTGCGGGTCCGGCAGCTGGCCGCCGAGCCCGGCGGCGACCAGTACGCGGCCCTGCTCCGTGAGCTGTTCGACCTCGACGTCCCACGCTCGGCCCAGGCCGGCGACGTGCCGCTGCTCGGCGACCCCGTCGAACCCGGTGACGCGCCCCAACTCGAAGGCGGTCCGGCATGACCCTGCGCCTCGGTACCCGGGGCAGCGCCCTCGCGCTGGCCCAGTCCCGCACCGTCGCCGACGCCCTGCGGGCCGCCACCGGCCGCGAGGTGGAGCTGGTGGAGATCGTCACGCCCGGCGACCGCTCCGCGGCCCCGGTGCAGCAGCTCGGCGTCGGCGTGTTCGTGTCGGCGCTGCGCGACGCGCTGGCCGCCAAGGAGGTCGACTTCGCGGTCCACTCGTACAAGGACCTGCCCAGCGCGCCCGCCGACGGCCTGTGCGTGGCCGCGGTGCCCGGCCGGGCCGACCCGCGGGACGCGCTCGTCGCCCGCGACGGGCTGACCCTGGCGGAGCTGCCCCCCGGCGCCGTGGTCGGCACGGGCGCGGTGCGCCGCATCGCCCAGCTGCACGCGCTGGGGCTCCAGCTGCGGGTCCGGCCGATCCGCGGCAACGTGGACACCCGCCTGCGCAAGGTGGCCGACGGCGAGCTGGACGCCGTCGTGCTGGCCCGCGCCGGCCTGGCCCGGCTCGGCCGCACCGCCGAGATCACCGAGACCCTCGACCCGATGCTGATGCTGCCGGCCCCCGCCCAGGGTGCGCTCGCCGTGGAGTGTCGCAGCGACGCCCCCGACGTGGTGGAGCTGCTCGCCGCCCTCGACCACGCGCCGACGCGGGCCGCGGTCGCCGCGGAGCGGGCGCTGCTGGCCGCGCTGGAGGCCGGCTGCAACGCTCCGGTGGCCGCGCTGGCCGAGGTCGCCGAGGGCGAACCGGACGCCGACGGCCGCTCCGTCGAGGAGCTGTACCTGCGCGGTGCGGCGATCAGCCCGGACGGCGCGCACGCCGTCCGACTGTCCCGGACCGGACCGCTCGCCGACGCCGCGGAGATCGGGCGGGCTTTGGCCGCCGACCTCCTCGCCGCCGGCGCCGACCACCTTCTCGCGCCGCCGACCACGGGCGCGGGAGCAGAAACTGCTGGGAGTGCACCATGAGCCGCACCCGTAAGCCGGCCGGCCGGATCGCGTTCGTCGGGGCGGGCCCCGGCGACCCGGGCCTGCTGACCCGCCGGGCGTACGACGCGCTGATCGCCGCCGACCACGTCGTGTACGACCGGGGGGTGCCGGAAGCCCTGCTGGCGGCGGTCCGCGCCGGGATCACCGCCGAGGTGGCCGGGGGCCGGCGAGCCGAGGACGCCCAGTTCAGCCCGGCGGAGGGCGCTCCCGGCGACGTGGCCAAGGTGCTGCTGTCCGCGGCCCGCTCGGGGCTGTCCGCCGTGCACCTGGTGGCCGGTGACCCGTTCGGGCACGAGTCGGTGGTCAAGGAGGTGCAGGCGGTGGCGCGCACCGCCGTGCACTTCGAGGTCGTGCCGGGCGTGGAGCAGGCGGCCGGCGTGGCCACGTACGCCGGGGTGCCGCTGCCCGGCGTGCGCACCGTCGCCGACGCCGCCGACACCACGGCGCTGGACTTCGACGCGCTGGCCGCGGCGGCGGCCCGCGGCTCGGTCGCCGTGTCGGTGGACGCCGGCGAGCTGGCCGCCGTGCGCGACGGCCTGTTGGCCGCCGGCGTGGACGGCGCCACGGCCGTCGCGGTGACCGGTGACGGCACCGGCGAGACCCAGTACACCACCACCTCCACCGTGGACAGCTTCGTGGCGGCGGCGCTGGGCTTCACCGGCCGGGTGGTGCTCACCCTCGGCGCGGGCGTCGCGCAGCGCGACAAGCTCGGCTGGTGGGAGAACCGCCCGCTGTACGGGTGGAAGGTGCTCGTGCCGCGCACCAAGGAGCAGGCCGGGGTGATGAGCGCCCAGCTGCGGGCGTACGGGGCGATCCCCTGCGAGGTGCCCACCATCGCGGTGGAGCCGCCGCGTACCCCCGCGCAGATGGAGCGCGCGGTCAAGGGGCTGGTGGACGGCCGCTACGCCTGGGTGGTGTTCACGTCGGTGAACGCCGTGCGCGCCGTCTGGGAGAAGTTCGCCGAGCACGGCCTGGACGCCCGGCACTTCGGCGGCGTGAAGATCGCCTGCATCGGTGAGGCCACCGCCGAGGCGGTGCGCGCGTTCGGCATCCAGCCCGAGCTGGTGCCCAGCGGCGAGCAGTCCAGCGAGGGCCTGCTCGCGGAGTTCTCCCCGCACGACGAGGTGCTCGACCCGGTGGGCCGGGTGCTGTTGCCGCGCGCCGACATCGCCACCGAGACGCTGGCCGCCGGGCTGACCGAGCGCGGCTGGGAGGTCGACGACGTGACCGCGTACCGCACGGTGCGCGCCGCGCCGCCGCCGGCGGAGATCCGCGACGCGATCAAGTCCGGCGGCTTCGACGCGGTGCTCTTCACGTCCTCCTCCACGGTGCGCAACCTGGTCGGCATCGCCGGCAAGCCGCACGCCCGCACGGTGGTCGCGGTGATCGGCCCCAAGACCGCCGAGACGGCCACCGAGTTCGGCCTGCGGGTGGACGTACAGCCGCCGCACGCCAGCGTGCCGGAGCTGGTGGAGTCGCTGGCCGGCTACGCCGTCGAGCTGCGCGAGAAGCTGGCCGCGATGCCGGCCAAGCAGCGCCGCGGCGCCAAGGTGCAGGGCCCCACGGCCCTGCGGTTCCGGTAGCGGCCCGCCGTGTCCGGCTTTCCGCAGGTCCGCCCGCGCCGGCTGCGGCGCTTTCCGGCGCTGCGCCGGCTCGTCGCCCAGACCCGGGTGGCGCCCGCGCAGCTCGTGCTGCCGATGTTCGTCAGGGAGGGGCTGGCCGAACCGCGGCCGGTGCCCTCGCTGCCGGGGGTGGTGCAGCACTCCCGCGACTCGCTGCGCAAGGCCGCGGTTGAGGCCGTGCAGGCCGGTGTCGGCGGGCTGATGCTGTTCGGCGTCCCGGCCGACCGGGACGAGTGCGGCGCCGCCGGCACCGACCCGGACGGCGTGCTCAACGTCGCGATCCGCGACGTGGTGGCCGAGGTGGGCGACGCCACGGTGGTGATGAGCGACCTGTGCCTGGACGAGTTCACCTCGCACGGGCACTGCGGCGTGCTGGCCGCCGACGGCACCGTGGACAACGACGCCACCCTCGCCCGGTACGCCGAGATGGCGGTGGCCCAGGCCGCCGCCGGGGTGCACGTCGTCGGGCCGTCCGGGATGATGGACGGCCAGGTCGCGGCGGCCCGCCGGGCGCTGGACGCCGCCGGGCACGCCGACGTGGCGGTCCTGGCCTACGCCGTCAAGTACGCCTCGGCGTTCTACGGGCCGTTCCGGGACGCGGTCGAGTCGTCGCTGACCGGGGACCGCCGCACCTACCAGCAGGACCCGGCCAACGCCGCCGAGGCGCTGCGCGAGGTGCGGCTCGACGTCGCCGAGGGCGCCGACATCGTCATGGTGAAGCCGGCGCTGGCGTACCTGGACGTGGTGGCCGCGGTGCGCGCCGAGGTGGACGTGCCGGTGGCCGCGTACCAGGTGTCGGGCGAGTACGCGATGGTCGAGGCCGCGGCCGCCCGGGGCTGGCTGGACCGGGACGCGGCGATGCTGGAGACGCTCACGTCGATCACCCGCTCCGGCGCCCAGATCATCCTGACCTACTGGGCCGTGCCCGCGGCCCGGTTGCTCCGCGACCGGGGCTAGTCAGGGCCGCGGCTGACCAGCCGGCCGTCTCGCACGGGACCGGAGGAGGGGCGGGGCCTGAGACCTTCCACCGCGACCCCCGGCGGCGGCGCGCCCGGCGCACGCGCAGCGTGTGGGAGGTCCGGGTGGCGCAGCACGGCAACGTGCCTCCGCCACCGATGTGCCCTGAGGCGGCGAACGGCGCACCCGTAGCGGGCGGCTGGTCAGCTCCGGTCGGCGCGGTCGAGCAGCCGGACCAGCTCGGCCACGTCGGCCTCGTACTCGCGCCACTCGCGGTCCGGCCGGAAGCCGAGCTCGGCGTTGACCTTCAGCATGGCCTCGTTGTCCGGGGCGTTCCAGGTCTGCACCTCGGTCAGGGACGGCGCGGCGGAGCGCAGCTCGAACAGCATCCGGGCCTTGATGGCCCGGTCGATGCCGTAGCCGCGGTGGTCCGCCGCCACGACGGTGTCGTACTGGTCGGCGCGGGTGGGGTGCTGCGCCGGCACGACGACCTCGGTGAGCCCGGCCACCTCGCCGGTGGCGGAGTGGATCGCCAGCACGATGTACGGCTGCATGCCGCGCCGGACCAGGCAGTGCAGGCTCTCCCGGAGCCGCTGGGGGTCATAGGAGCTGGGGCGCAGGGTCAGGTCCGCGCCGCCGGACCCGCGCACCTCGGCCTTGACCATCGCGTACGACTCGAGCAGCTCGTCGGGCGGCGCGCCGGGGTGGAACTGCACCTGGTAACCGGCGCCGATGCCCTGCGCCATCTCCCCGAGCGCCAACCAGTCCACCTCGGACAGCGACAGCACGCTACGGGTCTCCACATAGGCGCAGCGGAAGCCCGCGGCGGGGAAGAAGCTGGCCGCGGGGGTGCCGGCGACCACCTCCACGCCGATCGACGAGAAGCCCTCCCGGTGCGCGCGGCGGGCGGCCTCCGCCAGCAGCCGGCGGCCGAGCCGCCGGCGCCTGGCGGCCGGGTGCACAACCAGCTCCACGACCCCGATGTCGCCGAACAGCAGCAGGCTCACCCGCCCCACCACCCGCGGGCCGGGCCCGGCGGGATCCAGCGCGATCCAGGTCAGTCGGCGCTCACCCGGCATGATCTCGCTCAGGTACTCGCGGAAGTGACTGTCGCGCCACCGGGGGTCGGTGGGCAGGTCCGCGGCGAGCACCGCGTTGAACAGCTCCAACGTCGACTGGATCTCGGCGTCCGACGCGGTACGGGGATCCCACTCGCGCACCATCACGCGGTCCAGCTTGCCGGTGCGGGCGGCACCGCGGAAGTATCCGGACCGCCAAAGTGCGGATCCGGCCCGGTCCGGCGGCGCGACCGGGCTGGGCGACCGTGGCGCGCGACCGGGCTGGGCGACCGTGGCGCGTGGGCCCCGGTGGCGGACGGGCCGGCGGGTCCGCCGGCAACGGGCCGCCGCGTGGCGTCAGCCCCGGCTGCGGGTGCCGTACGCGTTGGCCGTGTCGTAGACCGCCCGGGCGTACGGCTGCACGGCGTTGTAGGACAGCACGGCGGCCCACCAGTCCTGGATGCGCGAGAGGTCGCGCCCGGCGTGGCACAGGTACCGTGCGGCGGCCAGCGCGGCGTCGTCGATGTCGTTGGGGTCGCGCACCCCGTCGCCGTCGGCGTCGACCGCCTCGCTGCGCCAGGTGCCCGGGATGAACTGCATCGGCCCGACCGCCCGGTCCCAGGTTCGGTCGCCGTCCAGCATCCCGCCGTCGGTGTCGCGGATGGCCTGACGCCCGCCGGTGCCGTCCAGCGGGTCGCCGAGGATCGCCGGCAGGGCCCGGCCGTCCGGGCCGAGCGTGGCGCCGTTGGCCCGGCCGTGGTCGGACTCCACCTTGCCGATGGCGGCCAGCGTGGTCCACTGCAGCCGGCATCCGGGCGTGGTGCGCCCGGTCACCAGCTCGGCGTACCCGTACGCCTGCAGTGCCACCGGAGGCACCTCCACCTTGGCCGCGAGCTGCTCGGCCCACGGCCGCAGCACGTCAGCGGGGCGGCCGCCCGCCGGGGCCCCGGCCGTGGCCCCGGGGCTGCCGCCGGTGGGACCGACCGCGCCGGGGTCGGGCCCGCTCGGCGCGGTGCCGGGCGGCTGGGCTGCGCTGCTCGGCGCGACCGTCGGCCCCTCCGGGCCGGGGGCGCTGGGCTGCCCCGCTGCGGGCGGCGTGGGCCGCGGTGCCGGCCGCCCGGCGGCCGGCACCAGGACGGCTCCGGTGAGGATTGCCACCGCCAGGCTCGCCGAGAGCAGGAACGCCGGTACCGCGAAGCGCCCGGCGGGCCGGCGGGTCCACGCCCGTGCGCCACCGGCCGCGCGGCGGAGCCCCTCGCCGGCCCGGCGCGCGACCCGGCCGCCGGCGGCGAGCCCGGCCGACGGCCCCGAGCGCGGCGCCCGATGCCGGACCACCGCCGCGGCCTGCGGCGGCGGCGCGCCGTCTCGCAGCGGCGGCGAGCCGCCGCGCACCGGCCCCGGGTCGCGCGTGGCACGCCCGGGCTCCGCGGAGCCGGGATCCACAGGCCCGGGCTCCGCGGATCCGGGATCCGTAGGCGCGGGCTCCGCGGATCCGGGATCCGTAGGCGCGGGCCCGGGCTCCGCAGATCCGGGATCCACGGGCGCGGGCCCGGGATTCACGCGCGCGGGCTCCGGCCGCGCAGCATCCGCGCGCCCGGGACGCGCCCCGTCGTCCTCCCCAGTCACGGTTCGAGTATGGCGCAGGCCGCCGCCGCGGGCCGCCCCTGCGGGCCGCCGTACCCTGGGGCCATGCCCCGGTACGAATTCCGCTGCCGCGCCTGCGGCACCACCTTCGAGGTGAACCGGCCGATGCGGGAGTCGGCCGCGCCCGCGCGATGCCCGCACGACCACGACGACACCGTGCGGCTGCTGTCCACGGTCGCGGTGTCGGGCCGAGCGGCTGGCCCCGGCCCGAGCGCGGGCCGCGGCGCGGGCGGCTGCTGCGGCGGTGGCTGCGGCTGCGGCTGACCGCCCGCGCCGCACCCACCGGCCCGCGTCGCGAGGTGCCGCGCCGCACCGGCGGATCGTCCACATGGACCGTCGGTTCTGCCCGTACGGGCCACACCGCCGCCCGGCGCTGGCTCGTTACCTGAGCCGAGCGCCCGACGCCCCGCACCGGTTCCGTCCGTGCCGTTGTCTGCTCGCGTCGCGTGCGTGGGAGACGAGCCGTCCGTTCACACGATGCGCCGGGTGGCGCGGGTGCGGCAGCATGGACGCGACTTCCAGGGGGCGGAGGTTCACACGTGTCGGCACGAATCTCACTGCCCAGCGGGCTGGTGACGTTCCTGTTCACCGACATCGAAGGGTCGACCAGGCTGGCCCAGATGCTCGGTTCCGGCTATCGCCCAGTGCTCAACGAGCATCGCCGCCTGCTGCGCCGGAGTCTGACCGCGGCACACGGCAGGGAGCTGTTCACCGAGGGGGACTCGTTCTTCGTCGCGTTCGACGACGCGGCCGCGGCGATGGAGGCGTGCCGGACGGCGCAGCGGGCCCTGCTCGACCACGCCTGGCCGCGGCCGGAGGCCACCCCGCGGGTGCGGATGGGTCTGCACACCGGCCGGGCCGAGCCGGTGGCCGGCGAGTACGCCAGCCCGGAGGTGCACCGCGCGGCCCGGATTGCCGCCGCGGCGCACGGCGGCCAGGTGCTGTGCTCCGCGGCCACGGCGCGGCACGCCGATCCCCTGCCCGCAGACGCCTGGCTGCTGGACCTCGGCCTGCACCGACTGCGCGGCTTCGACGGCCAGGAGCGCCTGTTCCAGCTGGTCGCGCCCGGCCTGGAGCGCCGGTTCCCGCGTCCCCGCACCGCCGGCACGGCCAGCCACAATCTTCCGGGCCAGGTGACCCGGTTCGTGGGCCGGGTGGCGGAGCGCGAGGAACTGCGGGAGCTGGTCGGCGGGCACCGGCTGGTCACCGTCGTGGGCCCGGCCGGCGGCGGCAAGACCCGCCTGGCCGTGGAGCTGGCCGGCGAGCTGACCGGGTCCTTCCCGGACGGGGTCTGGTTCGTCGACCTGGCCGCGGTGGCGCCGCCGGACGGGGTGGCCGGGGCCGTCGCCGCGGTGCTGGGGCTGCGCCCGGAGCCCGGCCGCCCGGTGCTGGAGACGCTGGTCGAGTACGCGGCCTCCCGGCGGCTCCTGCTGCTGCTGGACACCTGCGACGCCCGGCTGCCGGCCGCCGCCGAGGTCGCGGCCCGGCTGCTCACCGGCGGCCCGGCGGCCCGCGTGCTGGTCACCAGCCGGGAGCCGCTGGGGCTGCCGGGCGAGGTCGTGTGGCGCGTCCCGCCGCTCTCGCTGGTGCCGGGTCCCGCGGGCGGCCCCGCGGACGCCGTACGCCTGCTGCTGGAGCGGGCCGCGGCGGCGCGCGGCGGGCGGGCGCCGACGCCGGAGGAGGCGGCGCCACTGAGCCGGGTGGCGGCCCGGCTGGACGGGCTGCCGCTGGCGCTGGAGCTGGCCGCGGCCCGGCTGCGGGTGCTGTCGGCGGCGCAGCTGGCGGAGCGGCTGGACGACCTGCTGGGCACGCTCGACGCCGGCCGCCCCGGGGAGGGCGGCCCGAGCTGTGGAGGGGCCGCGGCCGGGGTGGACGGCGCGCCCGGCGGACCGGTGTCCCGCGGCGCGGTGGTCCGCCGGCACGCCAGCCTGGCCGCGGCGGTGGGCTGGTCCTACCGCGGGTTGCCGGCCCGGGCGGCGCGGCTGCTGCGCTGGCTGGCGGCGTTCCGCGGCCCGGTCGACCTCGCGGCGGTCCAGTGGCTGCTGGGCGAGGATCCGCTGGACCCGCTGGCCGTGCTGGTGGACAAGTCGCTGGTGCAGGTGGAGGTGACCGGGGCCGGCACCGCCTACCGGATGCTGGATCCGATCCGGGCGTACGCCGCCAGGCAGCTCGCCGAGGCCGGCGAGGAGGCCGGCGCCCGGGACCGGCACGTCGCCTGGGCGCTGCACGCGTTGCAGCGGGCCGGGCTGGGCCCCGACGGGCGGCCGGCGACGCTGTCGCTGCACCTG
>DATMJT010000447.1:0-3286 GCA_035553735.1 Pilimelia sp. | reverse complement strand
CTGCACGCCGACCCGGCCGGGCTGCGCCGGGCCCTGCTGGCCGCGCCCCCGGCTGCGCGGGCGGTGCTCGACCGGCTCGCCGCCGGTCCGCCGGTCGGCACGGTGGCGCCGGCCGACCGCACCGGTACCAGTAGTCGGCGGGCGATCAGCCAGCGCACCGGGTTGACCGCCCCCCCGGGGTCGGCGGCGTCCCCCTCCGCGGCGGCGGCCGCCGCCGGGTCCGCCAGGGTGGCCGGCGCCACCGTGCCGACCGGCGGACCGGCGGCGAGCCGGTCGAGCACCGCCCGCGCAGCCGGGGGCGCGGCCAGCAGGGCCCGGCGCAGCCCGGCCGGGTCGGCGTGCAGGGCGGCGGCGGCCGGGTCCAGCTCCGCGGCCGGGCGACCGAGCCCGGCGGGGTACGGCGGGCACACCTCCGCCAGGCCGCCGACCGGTCGCAGGGCCCCCGTCGGCCCGTAGAGCAGCGCCAGGTCCCGCAGCCGGTCCAGTGCCGACCGGGCGGCGTCGCGCAAGCCCGCCGGGACCAGGTCGAGGATCGCCGCCTCCGTGGTGGTTCCCCGGTCCGGGTCGGCGGTGAGGCGCGCGGCGTCGAGGATCCGCAGGGTGAACTCGTCGAGTCCGTCCAGTGCCCGGGCCAGCGACACCCGGGACTGGGCGCGGGCGGCGAGCCCGGCCAGGTCGGCGGGCACGGGCACGACGAGATCGGGCCGGTGGCGCAGCAGGCCGGCGAGCGCCTCGTCGGAGAGGCCGCGCAGGTGGTCGACGAGCGTGGTCATGGCCGTTCCACGCTAGCGCCCGGATCAGCCGGTGGCGGGAGCCCGGCGGCGGGAGCCCGGCGGCGTGCCGGGCCCCCGCCCGTGGGAACCGCCGGCAACGCCGTCGGAATGGGCGGATCAGGCAGGTGCGGTGGGGCCGACCGCCGACTCCGCCCGAGAAGGAGCGTCGTACGCGAGTCTGCCTCCGGTCCGCATGGTTTGCAAGTCAATAGTTGATTGGTTCGACGTTCTGCGGGCCGTCCTTGTTGGACCCCCGGGTATCCCGGTTGGGACCGCAGCCGACGGTGGTTAGCCTGGTACCCAGGGGAGCCAGCCCCGCGTCGGCGCGCTGGCGACGAAGCGGGAATTCTAGGACGAAGTCGAGGTCTGCGGTGCCGACTGGTCGAGTGAAGTGGTTCGACGTCGAGAAGGGTTACGGGTTCGTCACCAGCGACGAGGGCGGCGACGTGTTCCTGCCCAAGGCGGCGCTGCCGTCCGGGGTCACGGACCTCAAGGGTGGGCAGCGCATCGAGTTCGGTGTGGTGGAGAGCCGCCGGGGCAACCAGGCGCTGGGCGTCAAGCTGCTGGAGGCGCCGCCGTCGGTGAGCGAGCTGCGCCGCCGCCCCGCCGAGGAGCTGCACGGCATGGTCGAAGACATGATCAAGGTGCTGGAGGCGAAGGTCCAGCCCGACCTGCGCCGCGGCCGGTTCCCGGACCGGAAGACCGCTCACATGGTCGCGCAGTTGGTGCACGCGGTCGCGCGCGAGCTGGAGGTGTAGCGGCCGGGCCCGCGGCCACGGTGTCCTCGCCCCCGCGGCGGCCGTGCCGCCGCGGGGCCGGCGCCGTCCGGGGCGGTCAGGCCCCGGTGCCGCGCAGCGGCGGGACCGGGGGCGACAGTCCCGCCGCCGCCGCCCGGCCGAGCAGCGCCTCGACCGCGGCCCGCCCCTCGTCGCCGAGGTCGTCGGTGAACTCGTTGACGTACAGGGCGATGTGCCGGTCCACCACCGCCGGGTCGAGCTCCTGGGCGTGGGCCAGCACGTAGTCCCGGCTGGCGTCTGGGTGGGCCCAGCCGTGCCGCACCGAGGCGCGGACCCACCGGGTGGCCTCGGCCGGGTCGACGGTCGCGCGGCGGGCCAGGATCACGCCCAGCGGGATCGGCAGCCCGGTCTCCGCCTCCCACCAGGCGCCCAGGTCCACCAGGGCGGTGAGGCCGTGCGCCGGGTAGGTGAAGCGGGCCTCGTGGATCACCAGGCCGGCGTCGTACCGGCCGGCGGCCACGCCCGGCATGATGTCCTGGAACGGCACGATCTCCACCCGGGCCGGCGGCGTCCGCGCCGCCCAGAGGCGGAACAGCAGGTACGCCGTCGTGCGGTCTCCGGGCACCGCCACCGTCGCCCCGGCCAGCGCCGCCCCGGCCGGCGCACCGTCGGCCAACGCACCGTCGGCCGGCGCACCGCCGGTCGGGCCGGCGGCGGGCGCGTCCGTGCCGCGGACCAGCACCAGCGGCCCGCAGCCGCGGCCCAGCGCGCCGCCGCACGGCAGCGGGTGGTAGTCCTCCAGCAGCCACGGCAGCGCCGCGTAGCTCACCTTGACCAGGTCGAACCCCGGGCGCCGCGCGGCGGTGTTGGTCACGTCCACGTCCGCGTAGGTCACCCGCACCGGCGGCGCGCCGGGCACCATGCCGTGCACCAGCGCATGGAACACGAAGGTGTCGTTGGGGCACGGCGAGATGGCCAGGGAGAGGGTCACGGTCTCACGGTAGCCAGCGCGGCGGCCGCCGACGCGAGCGCGGCCAGCGCGTCACCGATCCGCCAGCTCGCCCGGTCCCGCGGCCCGATCGGGTTGGAGATGGTGCGCAGCTCGCCGAACGGCAGGCCGGCGCCGGCGGCCGCGCAGCCGACCCCGTACCCCTCCATGGCCTCGGCCAGGGCCGCGGGGTGCCGGGCGGCCAGCGCGGCGGCCGACGCCGCGGTGCCGGTCACCGTGTTCACGGTCAGGACATCCCCGGCCAGTGCCGCCGGCAGGGCGGCGCGCAGCGCGGCGGCGAGTCCGCCGTCACCGGTCACCACCGAGGTCCCGAAGCCCAGGTCGTCGATCGGCAGGAAGCCGTCCGCCGACTCGGCGCCGAGGTCGGCGGCGACGCTGCGCAGCGCGACGACCGTGGCGCCGGTGGGCGCCCGCCCGGCGAATCCACCCCCGATGCCGGCGCTCAGTACGGCGGCGTACGCCGGTCCGTGCGCCTCGGCGCGGGCCAGCAGCCGCGCCGTGCCGGCCGCCGCGGCGGCCGAACCGACGCCGACCACGGCCACGGTGGACCCGCGGGTGCACCCGCCGGTCGCCAGGCCGGCACGTACCGCCTGGGCCTCGGCCTCAACCGCCGTCACGATCAACCACGGTGCGCCCGGCGTCATCGTCCCCCTTCCCGCTGGTGCCGCCGGCCGCGGTGCCGGTCACCGTGTTCACGGTCAGGACATCCCCGGCCAGTGCCGCCGGCAGGGCGGCGCGCAGCGCGGCGGCGAGTCCGCCGTCACCGG